>NZ_CAMZOG010000010.1 GCF_947331445.1 Parendozoicomonas sp. Alg238-R29
AGAATATAGATGCGGTTATTTTCAAGACCTTTCTGTATTAACTCATCTTTCACTGCTCGTGCCCTGTTGATAGCCAGTTCTCGCAACGTCTGGTCTGCCACGGCCCAGTTGCTGACAAGAGTTGCAGCTAGCTCTGAGGCTGATTTTCCGCTTGAGTCAAGAGACTTTTCCTGAGCCAGAACTTTGAGTAGCTCGAATCTGGTATCGTCAGGAATCGCGACATTCTTGTTTCCATCGGAGCTGGTTCCCTGTTCAATCAGTTGTTGCTGATAGCGTTGTTGCAGTTCCTGTTGCAATTGCTGTTGAGCAATTATCGGCGTATCGCTGATTTTACTGGCAGTCGCTTCAATTTCCAGATTCAGTTGCGGGCGCTCATGCAAAGCGTTAACAAGAGAACTGACAGTGGATTTTTGTTGACTGGTCAGAGCGCTGTTTCCCGGAGCAAAGGTAAAGGAAGACATATCTTCAGCATCTCCAGAGATCAGTGATGCCAGCATATTAAAAGGAGCAGTAACAATATTGGCGATGAAGTTGACTATGGCCATGCGGATCACTGGGCCAAGTTCAAACTGTGGGTTGTCGAGATCTCCAGATATAGGGAGATCAACAGCTATACGTCCATCTCTGTCTTTCAATAACGCGATAGCCAACTTGAGTGGCAGGTTGGTGGTATGTTCACCGGGAACCTTTTCCCCTAACGTGAGATCGTGCAAGAGAATATTGTTGCTGGCGTTCAGTTGACTGTTCCGGACTGCGTAATTCAGGTCAATATCCATCCGTCCTTTGCGAATTTTGTAACCAGCAAAACGGCCGGAATAGGGAGTAAGGGTTGTCAGCTCAATATCTTTGAAAGATAACCCTACCTTTGTTTGTTTAAGTGGTGATTCTGGTATTAGAGACGCATTGATCTGTACAGGCGAATATTTGTCCACTTCTCCCTTCAAAGTCATGACTGTACTCTGCGGCGAGAGACTGTTAAAACCGGTGATTTCTCCATTCAGTTTATGAATGGGAGCGGCAAAACCCGGTTTGAAGGATTGATCGGCAAAGTCCAGTGAGCCGTTCTCGATAGTAAACTTTTGAATGGCGATTCCTGTTGCAGGCGCTGAGTCACTTGAGGGATTTTCTGGCTGCCCAGAAGGTCTTACCAACTGAGCGAGGTTGGTATTGAACTGGTTATCCAGAATCACTCTGGTTGCAGGAGCAGAAAAGTGCAGGTCAGAAATATTCAGCTGGTTTTCCTTTTGCAGGAACTGCAGCTTTCGCGCCGACAGGTTGTTCCAACTGAGAACCAGGGAACCATCCCGGCTGTCGGTTATATGAAGGTTATCTACCGACAGATTACTATTCATAGCCAGCTGGTTATTGGGGCTCCAGCTGAGGTTGATATCTCCGGACGCAAAACCGTTGCCAATAACGCCGTATATATAGGGCGTTAAGTAAGGTTGTATATCGGCAAGGGGAATGTCCTTCAAATTTAAAAAAGACGTTACTTGAGAGGCCTTAATCGATGCATGAATAGACAGGTTTCCACTTTCGTTAATCACAGTCTGCAGAGAAATATCGCCACTCTGTTCTGGCCAGGAGAGTGCATTACCCTGTATAGCTAAAGGTGAAAGGGTCAGCCGGAATGGTTCGTTTTCAGGTGTATTAGCCCAGTCGGTGAGTTGGATTGCCCCTCCAGCAATCAAGAGCTGGTTAATAACAATATGGACAGGGTTCCCAGATTTTTCCGGGGATGGTGCGTTCACAGTTCCATCTTGAACGGATGTTTTCAGAAGCTCCGAAAGGTTCACTTTCCCGTCTGAAAGCAGCTGGATATTGATTGTTGGCTCTTCAAGTTCAATACTGTCGAAGATAACTGATTTACGTGACAGAGATGACCATGACAGGTCAATGGACAGTTTGGAAAAACCCATGATGGGCGCTGAGTAATCATTTCCAAGCTTAATCGATTGCAACCCCAGGCGAAGAGTAAACGGGTTGAAGGTGATTGCGCCGGTTTGAAGAGGGGCTGACAGGTATTGAGGAGCCAGCCAGTAGGCAGAAAGGTGTATGATCACCGGTATTAGCACGAAGCCTGCCAGACAGTAAACTAAAAGGGCTTTACTCAGGATTGATAATAGACGACGCATCATTTTGATAGTGATCCGGATCTTACTTCGTAGGGGTATGATAATACGACAACATAACTATAAATGTTTATTCGAATTAAAAAAGCACTTTAGAAACTACATGTGATTTGAATGTGTTTTAAGAGAATAAATTCTCTTGAATGTCAAAGGGTAATCGTCTTCAGAAAAAACAATAATAATTCGCCCTGTGAAGTCGCTATTGAAAATCGAATAATTGCTAGGCCTTTACTAAAAGCTGTTAACAAGAACTGATGTCGTCAAAGACAATTTTGATGATCACAGTCGTATTTTTATAAATGATAGTTACTGTCAGTTTTCCCCACAGTTAAACCTGTGGAATTACAATACCTATTGCTTGTAGCGCATAAAACACTGGGGGTGTTCGGTACTATCGCTACCAGTGGTATCCGGATTATTGCTTCCGAGAAGATTGATAAGCGCGGAATCCTGATTCTGGCGGCATCATTTGGTCTGGGCCTTGGTGTGTCCTACGTGCCAGATATCTTCAACTACATGCCTCCAATCATTAAGAGTATCTTCTCCTCCGGTTTCACTACTGCTGCTATTACAGCCATGGTTCTTAATCTGGTTGTTCCTGACAAGAAGTATGCAATAGATGAGAGCCCTGTCGATTATTCCGAGAATCAAGCCGCATAATTAGAGGGCGTTCTGACTGAAAAGCCCCGGCACATGCTGGGGCTTTTTGCATTAAGGACAGAATACATAACAAGAAAATACTGAGAAGGAACTGAAAACCCTGGCCCCGGTCTGAGGTTTTTTGATGTTCAGGAGTATGGAATGTTAAATGTTTTTAGCCTTAAGAGCAGTTCTGGGGAAATAGGTGCGAATCAAGGTAAGGATCATATTGAAAGTGATAAACTGAGCACTGTTCCAAAAAGCGGTGTCGGAGATTCTTACTCTTCTGAAGCGGCTGACAAGCCTGTTTTTTCCTATCAAGTGGATAGCACGAGCCCAAGAGCATTGTTATTACCAAAGTCAGGTTCACCAGAGCCAGAATCATCAGAGCCAGAATCATCAGAGTCGGAATCATCAGAGAGTGAAAAAGTGACCGCTGATCTTATAAGCAAGGTTATGACTTCCTCTTTGAAATTAACCATTATCAAGAATCTGGAAAAAGTAGAGAAAGTGTCGCTACCAGAGTGCAGCGGTGAAAAAGAATGGCTTCAAAATGTGGCAGATAAAAATGTTAACCGATTCAACATGCTTATGGCATGGGCATTGACTCACGAGGGGGCATGCCCTGTAGAGCTTTGCAATATGTACGGGGATGAGAATGAATGCGATCCGGAAGAGAATTTAGCGTGGCTTGGTGAGCATGTTCCTTATTTTAGATGTCTTCTTTTTAAAATGAATCAAGCTGATGAAAGTGAGAAGCTTTGGGAAAAGCTTCTCTGGGATCATTTAGAACCCTATAAGCCTTTGATGCGAGAAATTGATACTGCTGTAAAGGAGAAGGGGTTTGAGGCTGCGAAGAAAACTTATGAGGAGAAATTGGAGATCGCCACATCTTTTGTGATGTATCGGATGGTTCTTGAGGACAATATTGAACAATACGAACACGAGTTTCCTACAGTTTGCCGTTATATAGAACCTTTTCTGGATGAGTATTGTGGCGTGAACGCTAGTGATTTTGACTATACAGATCGCAATGCTGAAAAGATGGGCAACGTCCGTTTTGAACTTGATGAAGCTCTGTTTGATGACGATTGTAAGGTTATTCGAGAGCTGGAAGGTAGGGTGAAGGAGCAGAAAAATCCCGCGGGAGTTGTATATCAGGAATTCAGAACGATATTGGGTATAGACTCTTCTTCATCAACGTATTCAGATGAAGACGATAGTGACGATGAGTTAACCGATTCTCAAGAAGACTCATCAATTTCGGATCAGGAAGGAGACTACGAGCCTAGTGCGAAAAGACAAAAGACCCTGTAAATAATTCTGTGTCAACGCACCTGATTAAGTATTGCTCAGTTCTTTAAGCCGGTGTCCATTTTTACTGCTTCAGATCACTTTAGGGGACTAATAAAAACTGAACTATGACTTGTGGCAAATGTTCGTGTTTTTTAGTGTTAATGTGCCTGGTTTTTTTAAAGGGAAGAAAATCTGTTTGATCTATATCATGCCAGAGTCATTTTGATGTTGACGTTAATTGCCAACTCTAATATTTATTAACTGTTCTCAAATGAGTCCGGACGGTCTTCAGGCAATAGACTTGGTTGTTGTTTTTATAGGGTTTGTGGTGTATCTGGCTTCTCACGAAAACTTCATAAGAATAACTAATGCCTTTTAAGATTTATGTTGAATCATTGTTGTACGCCCAGCGATATTGTTGTACGCCCAGCGATATTCCTGTTTCGGCAAGGTAAGCCTCAGGTGTATCGATATCCCGGTATATTTCGGGGGAGGATACCGGGATATGAATACAACAATGTTTTAAAAGTTGTTTCATAGGGCGGTTATGGTCGGCATTTAGCAGCGCCGGGATCATTGAGTCCGTTATTAAAACAGGATGACCTGATTGACCATTACAAATCGGAAAAACAGCACACTTATTACGAGCTGCATCGTGTCTTGCTGACCATAGGGTACTGAAGTTTTTCCTGTTTAGAAAAGGCAGGTCTCCGTGGGTAATAAAAGCGAAGTCAGAAGATACATGAGCGAGGCCGGTGAGAACTGAGCTGGTTAAGCCCTGCCGGTAATCCGGGTTGAATACCAGATGGATATTATCCCGACTGTGGTAACGCTCAAAAAGTTCATCGCTGCGGTGACCAGTAACCAGTATCACCCGGTGGCAGAACGAAAGCGCATGAGTGAGGGAGCGATCCAGAATTGTTCGCAAACCTTGAGATTGGTCACCGAGGGGAAGCTGTAGCTTCCACTCCCCCATACGGGATGAGAGCCCGGCCGCGAGAACAACACAGTCCACTGGTTGTGAATATTCAGACGTCGGCTCGTTGATATCCTGTTTTCCAAAAGCCTGTTGCTCAGTACAGGCCGTATTCTTGGAGGTTTTGGAGTGTCTGTTCACTGTACAATCCCTGCGCTCAATACTCAAAGAGACTCCCTTTCTGGCAGCGCTCATGGGAAGAGAAGCATTGTTGAGGCATTCGCTTTCCCGTCATTTTCTCGAAAGGGCGCTGAACGCATTATCGCGATCACAGGCGCTGGAGGAAAGAGCACATTGATGTACGGGTTGGCAGAGGAGTTGTCTGAACAAGGGCTGCGGGTCGTTGTCACCACCACCACAAAGATTTATCGACCTGATCATTACACTTTATCTACTCCTGATTCTGTTCATTCTCTTTCGCAGGGAGAAATCCGTGTTGTCGGCGATGCCTGTGCTGAAGAGCCAGCCAAGTTGTCAGGAATTGGCATTCACCATCCGTTCAGCTGGGTAACAAATAATATCTGTGATGTTGTTCTGGTTGAAGCTGATGGTGCCCGTGAAAAACCATTAAAGGCACCGAAACCGGGAGAACCTGTTCTACCCATTGGCTGCAACCTTGTTATTGGGGTCACTGGCTGGGATGGGCTTGCGGCCCCGGCTGGGCCAGAGGTGATTCATCGCTGGCCACTGTTCCAAAAACTGACCGGTCAAATAGAAGGTGAGCCGGTTAACGATTTTGCTCTTATCCGCTTACTCAATAGTTCGAAAGGTTTGTTTGGTGAGGTTCCCAATACAGCCCGCGTGTGTTGGCTGATTAATAAAGTTGAAGATGAATATGATCGGGCTGAGGCACAAATAATGTGTCAAACGGCTCTGCAGTACAGTCATCGGATTGATACTGCTGTGATTGGTGCCCTGCAGTCCTCCGACAGGGGGCTGGAAAGTATCTTTAACAGGCACTGACTTATGCATATTTGGAAAAGCCATAAATCTGTTTGCCGAAGCTGCTCGTTTAACCGAAAGCAATACACCCTTTGCCCTTGCCACCATTGTTTCAACCAAAGGTTTCTGTTTCAACCAAAGGTTTCTGTTTCAACCAAAGGTTTCTGTTTCAACCAAAGATTCCGCGCCCCGGCATTTAGCACAGATGCTGGTCTGGCTGAAATCTTGATGGAACGAAATGAACGCAGTGGTTTGCCTCTGCGTAAAGGAATTCGTAACGGAGGTGGTAACCTGGTTGTTGTTGTTGTTGCTGTGCGGGGAGCGGGAGATATTGCTACCGGTACAGCTGTACGGTTATTTAACAGCGGTTTCCAGATAGCCATGCTGGAGGTTGCGAAGCTCACTGTTATTCGAACAACTGTTATTCAAACAACTGTTATTTGAACAACCGTGTCTTTTGCTCAGGCGCTTTATGACGATCTGGTTTCCCTGCTGGCCATTTTCAATACGTGTGGTCGTGTGGTGATGGGAAATGCTGTCTGACAAGATTGGACGAGTTCCGACTCTGATGCTGGTTATCGCTCTGCAGTTGGGTAACATGGTTCTGTTCCCAAGCCTGAATTCTGAAATGAGCTTTGTACTGGGTGTGGCTCTGGCTGGTGTTGGCTACGGTGCACTGCTGAGTATCTTCCCATCCATGACTGCCGACTATTTTGGCATGAAGAGCTACGGCTCCAATTTCGGTGTGGTTTACACCGCATGGGGTATCAGTGGTTTCATGGACCCTGTGATGGCCAGTATGGTTGTTGACGCAACTGGCTCCTACGCTATTGTTTACACTGTATCTGCTGTAATGCCGGGTATTGCTGGTGCCATGGCGTTCCTGACCAAACCAGTAAATGTTCAAAAGCTTAAGCAAAAAGGCGTTCTGGCTGCTGCCGGAGTACACCCTGAATTCTCCAAATTTTTCATGGGAAACCCCCGATGTCTTGGCATCGGGGTTTTTCTTTCAGGTGGAATAACTAGCTGAAATGGCTATTTGCCCTGCTGATGCCACAATAGTACAGGCCTTTAAACTCCTGTAAGCTGCACCGCCGCCAGAAGGCGGGATGATACTGATTTCCTTTTACTGACACAGGCTACTCTATGAGCTTTACTTCCCTGGGCTTATCCCTCCCTATTCTTAAAGCGGTTGAAGATAAGGGTTACAAAACCCCTTCACCCATACAGGCCCAGGCGATTCCTGCTGTGCTGCAGGGTAAAGATGTTATGGCTGCGGCACAGACTGGGACCGGTAAAACCGCCGGATTTACCTTGCCTCTGTTAGAACTCTTATCAAAAGGTTCAAAGGTAAAAGGCAATCAGGCCCGTGCACTGGTGCTAACACCAACCCGTGAGCTGGCCGCTCAGGTGAGCGAAAGTGTTGTAGCTTACAGTGAACACCTGCCTCTAACGTCCACAGTCGTTTATGGGGGTGTGAAGATAAACCCGCAGATGATACGTTTGCGTCGTGGAGTCGATGTCCTGGTGGCTACCCCTGGTCGTCTATTGGATCTGTATAACCAGAATGCTGTAAAGTTCAATAATCTGGAAGTGCTGATTCTGGACGAAGCCGACCGTATGCTGGATATGGGGTTTATTCACGATATCCGCAAGATTATGGCGCTGTTGCCCAAGAAACGTCAGAACCTGATGTTTTCAGCAACTTTCTCCGATGATATTCGTGGATTGGCAAAAACTATTGTTCACGACCCGGTTGAGATCTCTGTTACCCCGCGCAACGCCACAGCCAAAACTGTTAAACAGTGGATCTGCCCGGTAGACAAAAAGAAAAAGCCTGCCCTGTTGTTAAAGCTCATTACCAGCAATCGCTGGGAGCAGGTGTTGGTATTCAGTAAAACCAAACATGGTGCGAATAGACTCGTAAAGTATCTGGATGGCTACGGCCTGAATGCTGCAGCGATTCATGGTAATAAAAGTCAGGGGGCACGAACAAAAGCTCTGGCTGATTTCAAAAGCGGAGAGCTCCGGGTGCTGGTAGCCACGGATATCGCCGCCCGTGGTCTGGATATTGACCAGTTACCTCAGGTTGTGAACTTTGACCTACCGCAGGTTGCTGAAGACTATGTCCACAGGATTGGTCGTACCGGTCGTGCTGGAGCAACCGGAACAGCTATTTCTCTGGTGTGTGCCGATGAGTTCAAGTTGTTATCTGATATTGAACGTCTGACAAAGAAACTCTTGGAACGAAGAGACATTGAAGGTTTCGAGCCAGTCCACAGTTTACCGGAGTCGCGGCTAGACCTGCGTCCTCTGAAACCCAAAAAGCCCAAAAAGCCGAAGCAACCGAAAACTGAACACAATGACGGGCAGCGTTCTGGTGATAATGCTCGGGGACACAAGCCTGCCGGCAAGAATAAAAAACATACCGGTAACCGTGATGGGAAGAGTGAACAGCCTGGGTTGAAACCTCGGCAGGGAAATCGTAGACGTCGCCCTGTCACTAATCGCAGTAAGACCTCAGTCTGACTTTTCTCCCGAACCTCGCCGTAACATTCACGTTGTTGCCAGAAACTCTGGCAACAATTTTTTTATTCCAAACATGTGAAAAATAATATTCTCGTTTGGAAAAAACTGCTTTTAGCAACTATACCTGTCTCGCTTTCCTCCGGCACAGCCCGCAAGGCTTTATAACATAAATGTAATGGAGGGGGTTCCTTTCTGAACTTTCCGTAAAACAGGCCGAAGTTATGCGTCGTTTACTGCTGTTGTTCGCAGCCGTCCTCATTCCTTTATCTCTTGTTACGAGCCTCTCCTATGCAGCAGTAGAAAGGGGAAGAATGAGTGTGCGGTCATCAACCAAGGCTGCTGGCTCTTTTTCTACGGCAGGTGAAGTGCATACAGTTGAGATGGGAGTAGGGAGCGGATCTACATTGCCATCCCTTAAGGTACCTGTACCTGTTGGCATGATTAGTCACATTAAAGGTAAACGCTTCCGGTTAGCTGAAAGTGAACTCAACGACGCAGCACAAAGCACTGGCCAAAAGATTGCGATCATTCATGATGACATGGATAGAGAAAAGCAGATGGTGAAAAGGCTGATGGCAGGTTTTAAAATGCTGGATGCTACAGAAGAGGAGGCATTGCAGGTAGTAAAGGATGATTTTGAGCGGAAGCGGGGGGAAATACAAAAGCAGGTCAATCAGAAAAATCAGGATTTGGGAAGGCTAGACGAGTTACTGAAGCGGTGTGGGATGACGCTAGAGCAATATTCGGAAATGCTTGAAGATATCAGGCAGTTGCAGCAGGAAGATCTGAGTATAGAAAATGTAGTAGTAGAGAAGGATAGAATCTATCAAGAAAAAATCACTGCAGAGCGTGAGCTTGACAAGGTTAAGAATAATCTCACTGAGAAGGAAGCTTATTTACAGGGTCTGGTTACGAGAACCCAGAGACTGCAGAGAGAAACCGAAGATCTGACAGTTAAATCCACAACTTTGCATAATACACATCAGGATCTGGGTCTAGAGCTTCAAGCTGCCCTGGAGCGCTGCAAAGATGAGGAATGCATGCGTAATGCCCTGATGGATCAGTTGATAAAGAAGATGGAGGAAGATCCTGAGTTGATAAAACAATTGCAGGGTGAAGTCACTCAAGTCAGAGCCTCAGACTCATCAGCTTCAAACTCATCTGGAAAAGAACAACGGACACCTACCTTAACGCCATCAGCCTCATCTGTTCCCAGTGAAGGTGGTAATGATCAGAGCGGATTTTCTGTCGCAAAAGGATCTGCCGTCGTATCGACAATGCTATTAAAAGAATCTGCCGCCGTAACGACAATGCTATTAACTGCTGGGGAGGGTAGCGCTGCAACAAACGCAGGAGGGGATTCCTATAAGGATGATTTAGAGGACGAACAGGTACCCGACTCTGCTGCAGCAGTCTCCAGGGAGGCTAAAGAGCCGCCCATGGATAGTGTAACTCCGTCGTCGAAGGCGGAGGAAAGTAATACACCCTCTACAACAGAAACCTATACCGCTACTACTGCCCCTTCGTCTTCAGCCCCGACTAGAAGCAAACAGCATTCAAAAGACCAGACTGGCCAGGAAGCAGATAGGGATGGTGAGCTTCAGGAAAAAGATACGATTAGAGGCGTAATCCGAGCCGAAAGGGTTACTAATATCAAAGAGTTAAGTAAGTTCCAGACATACAAAATATGCGGGTGGCAAGGCTGTCAGTGGATGCTGGTCCAACTTGGTATGTACACTGACCCTCTTCAAACACACATACTGACTCAGGAAGATGGAAGTCTAATTACCCATGAGTTCGTGTCAGCACGCAACAAAAACGATGATAAGTCGGCCACCTTTTCCAAAGGTGTGCCAGTTGAAGGTATGTCCCGTAGTGGCAGGCTGTTTAATGTACATATCCAGCAGGAGTTCGAAAACGTTCCAGATATTCCCCAGGAGCTTCAGAATATAAAGTGGCATTTATATGGTATTCCTCAAACAAGGACACATCCGGAGGTGGTTTTCTCGGGAGACAGAATGGCCACCGTCGAAATTGACCTTAGACCGAACCAAAATGTAATACGCGAAGGTGTTCGCAACATGAAAGTGACTATCTCTTTGGGAAACAAGGGGGAGAACGACGATAGAAAAACTTACGGCATACCTCTGGGGCTCACTTTAACGGGTTGGCTTGCTGAATCGAAACATCTCCGAGACCAGGAAGACTCACCGGTTAACCGGGATACTCTGTACGCTTTCCGGCCAGGATTTCCTAGCCAGGGAGAAGCGCTTCCCGGGATTTATTTGGTACCCAATATTCCAGTTATGCGGGACATGACGGCAGATATAGCCGACGCTGTTGCTGACGATGGTACTGGAAATTTACTAAGTCGCTGGGGAGGTAACACGACCCACTCTCCAAAACTGACTTTATCGACTAAAGCGGCTGAGGGTAGGGGGCTGCATGAGGAACCTTTAATTCGTATAGTTGAAGTTGCCCAAAATGGAGATATCTACCTGCTAGGCAAGTACAACCCTGAAATCCTTACAATGCTGAACCATGGAAAGCCCGCTAAAAAATCGAACGCTGTGATTCTGGAAAATGAGGGTGAAGTGGAAAACAGACATACGCCTATTTTATCTATCGAGTACTAGTGTGGGCAAGTAGGATAGTGCTGCTTGCCCCGGTAAGGGCGGCGGTACTCTTCGACATAATCGAAGGTGCCGCACTTTCCGCAACGCAGTTTGCCATTGCAGTTGTTAATATCCTGTTGGCAGTAACGGGCAGCTTTCAGGGCTGTTTTTCTGTCTCGTCGGCCATCAGCAATATCTTCTTTACCCGACTTACCCGACAGTTGCAGTTCAGGCGGCCAGCCTCCAGCCAGCAGGAGGAGCAATACTTTTTATAACCCCCAATAGGCATGCCGTTAATGTCCAGCATGGGCTTCGGGTTTTCAGGTTTTATCGGTGCAGCTGGTTTGGATTTGGGCTTAGGCTCTGGTGTTGGTTTCTGGCTGTTAAGTGGAGCCTCGTCGGGAACACTGTTATTGCAGAAAAGGAATCCGCTCTTAAATTGAATTTCGCCATCTTCGCAGACAGACAAGTCCACAGCTTGTTCAAACACTTGACCATAATCATCCTTGCAGTCTCAAATCATTCCCTGAGTGTTCGAATCGATAGAGCAACCGCTGCAATATTTCAGGTAATCCCCTTTCGGTAGAGGGACTGCTGAAACGTGAGTAGTCAGTAATAGAGAGGCGAGGCAAATAGCCAGAAGAGTTGTGATCGTCCTGATCATGATGTGTTCCTGCAACTTTTTATCTGCATAGTCACTCTATTGAGTTGTTAGCCCCCTAAAAGGTTAAAACCACCGGCTTTAGCTACGATACTTCCTGCCGTATGTTCGGTGTGAGATGTAGGGCAGTGGACTATAGATATGGCAGTCATACGGTTTTCAAAATTCAGTACCATTTTGTGTTTGTCACAAAGTATCGCTGCCAGGTGTTACGTGGAGATGTAGGTCTACGTGCGAGAGAGCTGATTAGAGAGACATGCCAAGCTTTTGAGATAGAAATTCTAAAAGGTGTTGTGAGTAAAGATCACGTTCACCTTTTGCTCTCATCGCCGCCCTGTATGGCTCCCAGTGAGATTATGCGCAGGATAAAAGGACGGTCTTCGACAAAACTCTTTGAGAGTTTTCCAGACTTAAAAAAGCGCTACTGGGGTAGGCACTCTTGGGCTCGAGGGTATTTTTGCGTTACATACATCGGGAGAACTCACAGAAGAGATGATCAAAGAGTATTTGGCGCATCACTTTGAGCCTCGAGTCGATGATAATTTCAGGCTGAAAGTTAACATCAACGCGTCTTTGACGCGTATCCGGACTTTCAGTCCGTAATACTAACCCACCGGCTTTAGCCGGTGGTTGTTGAGTATTCTTAGTGGTTGGTAACTCTATGTTTTTTTAAGTAAAAATGCCTAAAAAGGGAGGCGTTGGCAAGATAACTTCCTGCAAGGTTGATCTGTGTCAGGGTTGCTTCAAGCTTGACCTGTTCATCTGTGGTATTGCTTCTCAGGCAAACATCGGTGGTTCTGTATCTGCATTAATGCTAGCCAAGATTCTGATGATCTTCTGATATTCGAAGCTTGAACAGGTTTTGAAGTTAATAAGCCCTGCAGTTAATAAGCCCTGCAGTGTTAACGCGGCAGGGCTTTTGTCGTTTATAGCCCTCTATACTCCAGTGCTTAACCAAAACACTGGAGAAAAGGCCATGCCTGCGGATATTCCGGTCGCAACGGCCGGGCAGTCGCGAAAATCCTTTATGGAACGGGTAGGGCGAGCTATTCCCGATCCCGTTATTATCTTTATTGTTCTCTTCATTATTTGTGTTCTGGCATCAAATTCACTCTCTGGTGTGACTTTCTCCACTCCTGGTGCTGGAGATGAACCTGTACAGCACAGCATTTACAACATGCTCTCATTTGAGGGTATTCGCTGGATGTTTGAGCATGCTCTGCTGCAGAACTGGCTGGCTTTTGGGCATGGAGTGTTAGGTGTCATTCTGATAGTGATGCTGGGTGTTGGCATTGCTGAGCAAAGTGGTTTGCTCACCGCTCTCATTAAAAGTGTTGGGCTGCGGTTGAGCGAGCGGTGGTTGCCTGTCTTGTTGGTATTTCTTGGAATTATGAGCAGCCTTGCCAGTGATGCCGGTTATTTGATTCTTGTTCCCCTGGCGGGTTTGCTTTACGCGGGTATAAACAAAAACCCTATAGTGGGAATGGCTGCGGCGTTTGCTGGAGTTTCCGCTGGGTTTAGCGCCAACCTTCTGCCTGCTACTCCTATTGATGTTGTGATCGGTATGAATGCCAGACTCTTCGCGGAGAGTCAGGGCGTGCCTTTTACCCGTTTCAATGGTGATGATCTGACCCCAGCCACCATGCATTACTGGTTTATCTGTGTCTCAACATTTGTTCTGACAATTGCTGGTGGGCTGGTGACAGTGTTGGTTGTTGGGCCGAGATGGAAAGATAAAGGTTGGAAGCAAACTGATCAGAGTGCGTCTGAAAGTTTCTCCCTGTCAGAGCAGGAAAGGCACGGTTTGCGTTGGGCGCTGGTTGGTTTGATTATCGCTTTGGTTATTGTGACCTGGCTGATTTTCGGGCCGTTAGCTGTCTACTACACAGCTTCTGGGAAACGTGTTGCTCCATGGCTGAATAATATTATTTTGCTGATTACTCTGGTTTTTGCCCTGAGCGGGATTTTTTATGGTGCTGGAACCGGGAGATTCGCTTCAGCGGATGAAGTTGTAAAAGCTATGGCCAGACAAATGGATACCATGGGTTACATCCTTGTTCTGACCTTCTTCTGTTACAACTTTCTCTCTTTGCTTGCTTACAGTGGAATCGGCACGTGGTTAACCTGGCTGGGTGCAAGTGGTTTACAGGCAATGGGGTTACAGAATTGGCCAGTGTTATTGTTATTGGGGTTTATTTTAACGACAGCGGTTATCAATCTGTTTGTCGGTGGATTGACTTCAAAGTGGATGTTGCTGGGGCCTATCTTTGTGCCGATGCTATATCAGGTTAACAGCAATATGACGCCGGATGTTGTTGCCGCTGCCTTTCGTGTAGCAGACTCTTCAACCAATATTGTTACGCCGATGATGACTTATGCGGGGGTGGTTTTGTCGTTTATGCGACGCTATCGCCCGGATCTCTCTCCGGGTGATCTTATCGGCATTATGTGGCCTTATTCTCTGGCCTTTATCACGCTCTGGAGTGTGCTGCTGGTAGCTTTCTTTATGTTCCAGCTTCCCCTGGGCTTTTGAGAAAAGGATGGGCGGTATGACCTGGTTACGCCCTACAATATAGCAGCACTGGCATAGCAGCACTGGCGCAGGAATTATGGCAGAGGGAGCAGGTCTCTAAGCGGTAGTCTACAGCCTGTCAGTTTTTCTGTTTCCCAGCCTGCTGTAATAAAACCCTAACCCTGAACCCTAAACCTCTGCTACAAACTCGAAGGTATCACCAAGGAAGTGTGAACGGCTGTATTCTACAGGTGTGTTGTCGTCTAACAGTCCTCGTCTCTCCATAACAATAACCGGAATGCCAGCTTCAATATTCAGATAATCGGCATGGCTTTCTTCCAGCGCAACTGCCCGGAGTTTCTGAATGGCCTTTACCGGACGAGAACCTGCGCGCCCCAATGCTTCGTAGAGAGAACCGGTCACATCGAACGGTGTGTCCAGATATTTTCTTGGGACAACGGCATATTCAAGAGCGACTGGTGTGTCATCTGCCATACGTACCCGAAACATTCTTACCACCTCCGCTCCGGAAGGAAGCTGGAGTCGGGCCTGCTCGTCTTTATTGGCCAAACCGATGCCTCGCTCAATCCAGAGAGAGTCGGGATGTTTATCCACTGACTCGATAACTTCAGAAAAACTGTTGAGGCGATCGAGTTTATGGACCATCCTTTCAGCCACGAATGTACCTGCGCCCTGACGCTGGACCAGTAGGCCTTCTGTAACAAGTTCGCTGATGGCACGTTTGACAGTGACCCTGGACACCTTCATATATTGGGCGATCTCGCGTTCGGCGGGCAATGCCGAACCCCGTTCAAGGGGGCCATTGTCTATAGCTTGCTGAATCAAGCTCTGCAACTGGAGATAAAGAGGAGTTGCGTTATCTTTCAGGGAGTTGGGTTCGCCAAAAATGCGCTCTGTCTGGCCTTGCTGTGTATTGCCGGAAGATGGCGCTTTTGGAACTATCTGAACTGTGACGTCGGTCATGGTGTTACGGCTCATGATCTATCGGATCCAGAGTCTGACGGAAAACCGCTGATAGAATTCTGGCTCTGTTGTTTGGTGGGGCGTGTTCGGGTTTGAACCTTGATCATAGTCGCTACCTGAAAACAGAGGTAATACCAGAAAAAGTGAAATTGGATAATACCAATTTTGAGGTAAATGTAAGTTTTCTACCTGCAAAAGTGGGTTGAAATTGAAGTAAATATTGATTCTCGTCAATTGGACAGGTCGGAATGGCGTGGTTAGGGTGCATGGCAGGCAGAGAATAGGTATTATCCTGCGCACATTTTCCTATCAACCGGTTCCGCTGCCCACGCAGTAAACGACTGGAGACTATTAATGACCAAGATCGCAGAAATCCGTGGTCGCGAGGTTCTCGACTCTCGTGGCAATCCCACTGTTGAAGCTGATGTGAAACTGGAAAGCGGCCATTGGGGGCGTGCCTGTGCTCCTTCAGGTGCTTCTACCGGTTCCCGCGAAGCGCTGGAACTGCGTGACGGCGATAAGTCCCGTTACCTGGGTAAGGGTGTTCTCAAGGCTGTTGGTTTTATCAATGGTCCTATTCGTGAAGCCCTGATTGGTTTTGATGCTGCCGACCAGCGTGGTCTGGACGACAAGATGATTGCTTTGGACGGAACTGACAATAAGAGTCAGTTTGGTGCTAACGCAATTCTGGCTGTATCCCTGGCTGCAGCCAAGGCTGCTGCGAATGCCAGGAATATTCCATTGTATGAGCACATTGCTAACCTGAACGGTACTTCCGGTCAGTTCACTATGCCTGTGCCGATGATGAACATCATCAACGGTGGTGAGCACGCTGATAACAATGTTGATATCCAAGAGTTTATGGTACAACCGGTCGGTGCCAAGAGCTTCCGTGAAGCTCTGCAGGTTGGTGCTGAAATCTTCCACAACCTGAAAAAGGTTCTGTCTGCCAAAGGCTTGAACACGGCCGTTGGTGACGAAGGTGGCTTTGCTCCTAACCTGGCCTCTAATGCTGACGCGCTGGCTGTTATTAAGGAAGCCGTAGAAAATGCTGGTTACAAGCTGGGTACTGATGTAACTCTGGCTCTGGACTGCGCGGCGTCTGAATTCTACGTAAACGGCGAGTATAATCTGAAGGGTGAAGGTAAGGTATTTAACTCTAACTCCTTCTCTGATTACCTGGCGGATTTGACTGAGCAATATCCGATCATTTCCATTGAAGATGGCCTGGACGAGTCTGACTGGGATGGTTTTGCTTACCAGACCAGGATTCTGGGTAACAAGATCCAGATTGTTGGAGATGACCTGTTCGTAACCAATACAAAGCTTCTGAAAGAAGGTATTGATAGGGGTATTGCTAACTCCATTCTCATCAAATTGAACCAGATTGGTACGCTGTCTGAAACTCTTGATGCGATTAAGATGGCGAAAGATGCTGGCTATACTGCGGTAATCTCTCACCGTTCCGGCGAAACGGAGGATGCTACCATTGCTGATCTGGCTGTTGGTACTGCGGCTGGTCAGATTAAAACGGGTTCTCTATGCCGTTCTGACCGTGTCGCAAAGTACAATCAGTTGCTGCGCATTGAAGAAGAGCTGGGTACCAAGGCTGCCTATCGTGGCATGGCTGAGTTCAAGTAAGACTTACTGACTCGCACCCAATCGTAAAGCCGTTTTCCACCAAGGAAAGCGGCTTTTTTATGCCTGCTGTTTAGGGGCTATTTTCCTTTGAAGTACGCGTTGTTGGGAAATTCTTCGCCAAAGCGTCGTTCAAGAATCTGATGGCCGATGTCGTTCCTTTTCTTAAGGTCGGGAATCATTGTTTTCAGGATTTTTTCGTTGATCAGCTTTGCCTGCCCTGGCCTTTTACTAATCATGTTGAGGCGCCCCGGGAAGCGCTGCCTCAAAGTAAAACGCTGCTCAAAGGAAAAGTTATTGCCTTCTTTTGAATTGATGTGGTTCCAGAGTTTTATAAGGTCTTCTACTGTTTCAGCGGATGAAATGGCCTTGTTGGCATCGCCGACATTTTTCGGTTTGCTGGGGTCTATGGCCTCGGGTTTGTGAGTGGGAACATCAGAGAGTTTGAGTAGTTTAAGTCGTAATTCAAGAGCCCGATCTTCAGGGTTGGTCTTAGGGATCTGAGTTGAGACTGCATGGTTTGGTTTTGGTGTTATAGATTGGAAGCGCTTCAGGGAAGCTTTTTTGGGTGATGACAGGTTGGGTGAAGATTGAGAACGCTGGATTTTTGGCTGTCCCTCTGTTTTTTGTACGGATCGCCCTTTATGAGTGCCAGTATTTTGGTTTGGGGGTGTTTTGGTGAAATTGCTTTTAAGGCTGTTAATGAGGCGCCCGATAGAGATGCGGCTTAATCCTGACACTGCAATTCTCCTTGTGGACGGTTGATGGTCATGTCTTCTTGATATGTGTTCAGTATAAAAGGTTATGTAGCCTATTGTTAAAAATGGTATGGCAATTGATGCAGGTCAATAGCCCATGTGTACCAATGTAATACCATTTTCCCCGTAAGTTACCCATGCTGAATAATAGAAATGCAGGATTTTGGGAAGGTTTCAGAGCTACAGACTACAATGATGGCTCCTGAAATTTGGGTTGCGCAGCCAGTGATAGCTGTCGACAAGCTTATTGATGAAATTTCTAGAAATGCCGATGTGTATTTATTGGACAGGCATTTTTTAATCCCGGGCCCGTAGAGCGGACCCGCGTTGAACAAACTGGATAGTGAGAGTTCAAGATGATCCGTATTGCTATTAACGGTTATGGCCGTATCGGTCGAAATGTTCTGCGTGCCCTGTATGAGAACGGCCGCACTAACGAGTTTAAGATTGTTGCTATTAACGATCTGGGCGATGCCAAGATCAATACTCATTTGACCAAATACGACACTGTGCATGGCACTTTCAACGCTCAAGTTGAAGGTAACGATGGCGCAATGTTTGTTAATGGCGATGAGATCAAGGTTCTCTCTGAGCGCAACCCAGGTGCACTGCCATGGGCTGACTTGAAAGTTGATGTTGTACTGGAATGTACTGGTATCTTCCGTTCCAAGGTGAAGTGCCAGCCACATCTGGATGCTGGTGCGAAGAAAGTTATTATCTCCGCTCCTGGCGACAAAGACATTGATGGCACCGTTGTTTTCGGGGTTAACGAAGAAACTCTGTCTTCCAATATGAGTGTTATTTCCAACGCTTCCTGCACCACCAACTGTTTAGCACCTGTTGCCAAGCCGTTGAACGAAGCTTTGGGTATCGAATCAGGCGTGATGACAACAATTCACGCTTATACTAACGACCAGGTTCTGACAGATGTTTACCACACTGACCTGTATCGTGCCCGTGCTGCCGCACTGAACATGATTCCTACCAAGACTGGTGCTGCTGCTGCAGTTGGTTTAGTTGTGCCTGAACTGAAAGGCAAAGTGGATGGTATGGCTGTGCGTGTTCCTACTGCCAACGTATCTCTGGTGGATCTGAGCTTTATTGCCAAGCGCGATACAACTGTTGAAGAGATTAATGAGATTGTTGCTGCCGCTGCGGTTTCCAGTTCTGCCATGAAGCAAGTTCTGGCTATTAATACCCAGCCATTGGTTTCTATGGACTTTAACCACAGCCCATTCTCTTCCAACTTTGATGCCACCCAGACTCGTGTACAGGGCCGCTTGGTTAAGGTTATGAGCTGGTACGATAACGAGTGGGGTTTCTCCAATCGTATGCTGGATACCGCCAAGGCACTGATGAATGTCTGATAGCACCGGTGTAAAGGTTTAAATCGAACAGTGATGTGATGAGGGGAAATAGATGGACTTCCATTCTTTTCCCCTCTTTTTTATTCCCCCATAAAGACACTGATGGCTTGCCATTGGTGTCTTTGTGCTTGTTAATGAATATTCTTTATTGAGTGCCCTTCTGGAGCAGTATCATGCTTAGACGTACAAAAATTGTTGCCACCCTTGGGCCTGCCAGTGAAACCCGCGAAGCTCTTGAAAAGCTCGTGGCGGCAGGCGTTGATGTTGTTCGCATGAACTTTTCTCATGGCGAGCCTGAAGAGCATATGGCTCGCGCCGAACTGGTTCGTTCTATTTCTGCAGAGCAAGGCCGTAATGTTGCGATTCTGGGGGATCTCCAAGGCCCTAAAATCCGCATCGCACGCTTTAAAGAAGGAAAGGTAAACCTGGTTCCTGGTGAGAACTTCACTTTGGACGCTGATCTGGAGAGAGATGAAGGTACCAGTCAAAGTGTGGGTATTGCTTACAAGAGCCTCCCTAATGACTGTAAGCCAAGTGATGTGCTGTTATTGGATGACGGTCGCTTGAGCCTGGAAGTTGTGAGCATTGATGGCCCACAGATTCGTTGTAAGGTACTGACTGGCGGTATCCTTTCCAATAATAAAGGTATTAATCTGCAAGGAGGTGGTCTCTCCGCCCCAGCTCTGACTGATAAAGATAAAGAAGATATTAAGACTGCGGCCAAAATGGGTGTGGATTATCTAGCCGTGTCGTTTGTGCGCTGCAAGGAAGATCTGGAAGAAGCTCGCAAGCTGCTTATCGCTGCAGGCGGTCATGCTGCGATCCTTTCCAAGATTGAGCGCGCAGAAGTCGTTAACAATATCGATAAGTTGGAAGAAGTCATCTCTGCTTCAGACGCTATCATGGTTGCCCGTGGTGACTTGGGTGTAGAGATTGGTGACGCAGAACTGGTTGGTGTTCAGAAAGAGATGATCACTATGGCCCGTCGTCTGAACCGTCCAGTCATTACCGCGACTCAGATGATGGAATCCATGATCGAAAATTCTCTGCCAACCCGTGCAGAAGTCTTCGACGTGGCAAACGCGGTGCTGGATGGTACCGATGCCGTGATGCTTTCTGCAGAAACAGCAACCGGGCATTCTCCTCATGGTGTAGTGGAAGCAATGGGCCGTATTGCTTGTGCAGCAGAAAAGCAGCGATCTGTGACTGTTTCGCAGCATCGTATGGATCTGACCTTTGAGCGCACAGATGAGACCATTGCTATGGCAGCTATGTACGCCGCCAACCACCAGGCAGGTGTGAAAGCAATTATTTGCTTGAGTAAGTCTGGTCAGACTGCCTTATGGATGTCTCGCATTAACTCTGCACTGCCTATCTTTGCACTGAGTCGCCGTGAAGAAACAGGGCGCCGATTAGCTCTGTTTCGTGGTGTTCAGTCATTGCCGTTTGATGTGAGCAGTGACAGCCCTGATGTGGAAGAGAGGGCTATGGAGCTGGTTGTTGCTACCGGTGGTTTCCAGAAGGGGGATAAAGTTCTACTGACTCGGGGTAGTAGTCAGGGGAATACTAATGTTCTTAAGATCTTGACTGTTTGATCCTTCCTTTTGCAGGTGTGAGTACTATTCATGCCTGCTCCATATGCTTTTATGACTTCAGTAAGGTGCTGACTGCACTGTTACGGATAAGCATGGTCATCTATTGCTGAGAGTGCTGAGAGTGCTAAGAGTATTGGTATTCCTAAAATGAGGCAGCAGTGTCCCTTATTCAACAATTGGCTGAACGTTCGGCAGCAACGTTGAATTGATAGCCTGAGATTGGCTGAATGTTCACTCCACTTTCCCCGAAGTTGCCAGATCTGTCACTTTAGTCCAGCATTCTTGTCTTATCGATCAATGTACAGGATTTGCCGTGGAAGACTTGCTGCGCCACTGGTTTGGGGACAAAACATTCGGGCGGGCTGTGAATTATGCTCGAAGCGGGCGGGTATTGAAGTATCACTACGATTCCAAAGAACGCGTCCTCTCCGGTGTGATTAATGGCAGCGGCAGGAATGTTTACACGTCTGAAATTGATTTTGAATACGACGATTTTTCTGAGCCTGTTCAGACCATTGGCGAATGCAGTTGCCCGGTAGGGGTGAGTTGCAAGCATATTTGTGCGGTCTTGCTGGCAGCGCTGAAAGAAGTGGGTGAAGACAAACTGCGAATCTGGATATTTGGTACAGAAAGGCCGCTATGCGCTCAAAAGGACGTCAACCACCCGCAAACTCTTGAGAATAAGTTCGGTGGTTTTTCAACGCTGGAGGCGAAGGAGCATTATGATCTCTGGTTGAGGTTTGTTACCGCCACGGCTATGGCCTCCGAGCGGGGCGTCAAGGTACCTGAGCCTGTTAAACCTCTGAATAGTGGGCGGCGCTACATACTGTATGTGTTGAATGGCCACTCTCAGGACGAATTCAGTTTGAGTCTTCATACCAGCCAGGCGCTAAAGCGCGGTGGTCATGGCGCGTTGAGGGATTTTCGTGACTTGCAGCGACTCAGTTGGGATGACAGCCCACCCTATAGCCTCGAAGATCGCCAGTTGGTGCAGCAGATGTATGCTGCGGGTTATCTCGACCCGTTCGAGAGCCACCAATACATGTGGGGAGGGGCTTCACCGGAGATTGAAGGAAGGCCTCCAGAAGCTCTTATCAGTATCGCTCGAACAGGGCGCCTGGCATGGGGGCAGGACGAGCGTATTCCTGTTCGGCCAGTGGATGCTCTAAAGCCGAAGCTGGAATGGTATGAGCAGGGTGGCATGATGCGTTGTCGGATGGTGGCTGCCGATGGTGCCCCTGCATGCCTGATTCCCACAGAGCCACCGCTCCTGTTGAAGGTTGATGCAGTGGAAGCCCCCAATACGCGACGTACGACCTTTATCGCGTTGATGGGGCCTGTCAGTGGTAGCCTCCCTGCCGACCTGCTGCAACATATGATAAATGCACCGGCTATTCCCCGCGATATGTTGCCTGAACTGCAGGAAGCACTTGCCCCCTTGCCAGGGTTTGACGAGGAGAATCTGCCTAAGGTTGAAGAGGTGCGCCATGTGACTCCGATACCTGTTCTGGTGTTGGATGGCGTGCCTGCTTCGGGCTCTTTATCTGGCGCCATGCCAATAACAGTGGCGCCCAGAGCCCGATTCTATTTTCAGTACGATAAGCTACGGGTTGAGTGGTGTTCCTTTCTGGATGAATTGATTGATGATAACGGGGTGCGTTATCCCCGTAACCATCAAGTTGAATCCCCCTGTGCTGACTTTATGTCTGAGCAGTTTCACAATGCCAATAAGTGGCGCTCGGAGGCAGCCTATCAGCAGGGCGATTATTGTTTGGGTTCCTTGAAATCCTGGGAGACGACGAGCAACTGGTTAGGGTTTCTGACAACCATTCCGGCCATGGAAGGCAATGGCTGGCAGGTTGAGATACACGACAGCTTCCCCTACGACCTGGTTTCTATCGACGATGATGACTGGTACGGAGAGGTCGAGGACAGCGAAGCTCAAGAAGACTGGTTTGGCCTCAAGCTGGGCATTGAGGTGGATGGTGAGAAACTTGACCTGCTGCCACTGCTTGCCAAACAGCTCAATCAGTTGCCACCTCCGGATAAGTTAGCGGCCATGAAAGACGATCTGGTGCCCATTGCCATCGGCCCTCAGCGATTTATCACGGTACCAGCAAATCGATTGCGTCTTATCGTTGTGACGTTGCTGGAGCTGTTTGGTGATCGGGGGGCCGGGGTTCGCAAAAGTCAGGCACCGATACTGGAAGAACTTGGTCGAGGCTTGGGGCTGGACTTTGCTGGCGGTGAAACACTGAAAGCGTTGGCTCGAAAGCTGAAAAGCTTCAAACGACTCAAATCTGTAAAGCCTCCAAAGATGTTTCATGCCGAGTTGCGTGATTACCAGAAAAAGGGCTTGGCTTGGTTGCAGTTTCTGCGGGAAATGGAGCTGGGCGGCATTCTGGCTGACGACATGGGGCTGGGCAAAACCGTTCAGGCTCTGGCGCATATCCAGCTGGAAAAAGAACGTTTGGCGAAGAACGGCGATATGCGACCCTGTCTTATGATTGGCCCCACCAGTTTGATGCACAACTGGCGTCGTGAAGCGGAACGGTTTGCACCAGAGCTGAAAGTGGTGGTTTACCATGGAGCGAAACGACACGAGCAGCTGAAGGATATAGGCGGCAGTGATCTGGTGTTAACCACCTACGCCTTGATTCAGAGGGATTTTGACAAGTTGCATGAGCACCATTGGCATGTGCTGGTTCTTGATGAGTCTCAGGCCATAAAAAATCCACGGAGCAAAGCGTCGCTTTATGTGCGGGATCTCTACGCAACTCAGCGACTCTGCATGACCGGTACACCGGTAGAGAACAATCTGGCGGAGTTATGGAGTCAGTTTGATTTTCTCATGCCCGGCTTCCTCGGCCCGAAAGACCGTTTCAGTCGTTTTTATCGCACCCCCATTGAAAGGCATGGTGATGATGACCGGCGCAAGCAGCTGGCACGGCGAGTCGCACCGTTTATGTTGCGTCGTACCAAAGAGCTGGTTGCAAAAGAGCTGCCACCGAAAACGGAAATTCTCCGAGAGTGTGAGCTCAAAGGCAGACAGCGTGACCTGTATGAAACCGTACGCTCCGCCATGGAGAAAAAAGTGCGGGAGGAGATTCACAAAAAAGGTCTGGCCCGCAGCCAGATTATTATTCTGGATGCGCTGTTGAAAATGCGACAGGCTTGCTGTGACCCCCGGCTGGTGAAAGTCTCTCAGGCGAAAAGTGTCAAAGAGTCTGCCAAGATGGCCATGCTGTGCGAGTTGTTGGATGAGCTGTTTTCAGAGAATCGCAGAATTCTGATTTTCTCCCAGTTTACCTCCATGCTGGCTTTGATTGAGGAAGAGCTGAACAGGAGGAAAGTGTCGTTTGTAAAACTGACAGGGAGTACCACCGACCGTGACACGCCAGTGCAACGTTTTCAAAACGGAGATGTGCCAGTGTTCCTGATTAGCCTGAAAGCGGGAGGCTCAGGCCTCAACCTCACAGCTGCTGATACCGTGATTCATTATGATCCATGGTGGAACCCTGCCGTGGAGGATCAGGCGACAGATCGTGCCTATCGTATAGGTCAGGATAAACCGGTGTTTGTTTATAAGTTGGTGGCTTCTGGCACGCTGGAGGAGAAAATGCTGGTGCTCAAAGAGCGCAAGAAAGCACTGGCTCAAGGGGTATATTCCGGCGGTGGACAAAAGGCTTCGGGCCTGACAGCCAAGGATCTGGATGTTTTGTTTGAGCCTTTGGCGGCGGATTGACAGTGAATCCATAATCGTATGAGTTAAGGCGGGTGTTTCACGTTCGTGGGTGTGGAGTTAACACTTTCGGCTTCTGCGTGAAATTATCCTGATCGGGTTTCCTTTCTCCTTGAGGATTGCTCGCCTGAGCTGCTGTTCCTGTGCCTATTACTTGCTGGTTCTATCGGTTTTCTGGCTTGGTATTTTATGGCCTATCACGGCGTTAAGCAGTGCTTACGACTAGTTGTGCCGGGTAAGAGTATGTAACATACCCGGTCTTTGTTTTTTGTGATTTTCTGACAATTTATTTCTTTGCTTTCCAGTGTGGGTGTGAGCTGGGGGGCGGTAGCGTCAGGAAAAACGCACGAAACCCCTTGCTATCAAAGACCTCGTAACGAATTCGAACATATCGATAATTGCCTAATTCTTCTTTTATCTTGTGCTCATATGCGTCCAAGGACGAATAATGAGCACAGCCGACGTGAATGCACATAGCTTGATCAAACAACTTTCTGAACTTCAAGACTTCCGCCAACCTTGGAAAATCGATCATAAACTGAGTGATATTCTGTTCTCATTATCTATGCTATGACTGGTGGTGCAAAGGGTTGGGCAGAAATAGCTGATTTTGGAAAGATATGCGAACTCTGGGCGCGGTCGTTGCCTTTCGGCAGGTTGGAGATACTCCTCAGAATATAGAAGATGTCAGTGTTCGCTACTATATCAGTTCTGCAGATCTCACAGCGGAAAAGCTAGCGACAAGTGTCAGAAGTCATTGGTCTGTCGAGAATAGTCTGCACAGGAAAAACGCATGAAACTCCTTGCTATCACCGGGCTCGCAACGTTTTCTAAATTAGCGATAACTGCTTAATTCTTCTTTTTTCTTGTGTTCTTATACGTCCATGGACGAATAAAGAGCACAGCCGACATGAATGCACATAGCTTGATCAAACAACTTTCTGAACTTCAAGATTTCCGCCAACCTTGGAAAATCGATCATAAACTGAGTGATATTCTGTTGCTCGTTATCTGTGCGATGACTGGTGGTGCAAAGGGTTGGGCAGAGATAGCTGATTTTGGAAAAATTCGTGAAGATTGGCTTAAAAAAATGGGCGATTTTTCTAACGGTATTCCCTCGCATGACACAATAGAGCGTGTTGTCAGCGTTGTTAACGCCAGGGAAAACGCATGAAAGCCCGTGCTATCACTGGCCTCAAGCAACTTGGAAAAATTAGAACACAATTTTTTCAACTGTGGTCTTATTCGCACCTAGCGAAATTTCCAAGAGTGTTTGAAGTTTATCATATTGAATACGAGAATATAGAGACATGAATATTGTAATTATTATTACACGTATGGATGAAATTGGAGGGGCGCAAACGCATGTTAGAGATGTTGCTATAGAACTAGTTAAGGATGGTAATAAGGTTACTCTATTATGTGGATATACCGGTGATTTAAGTAAGCAATTAGAAAGTAAAGGGGTTGTTGTACTGAGAATCGAATCACTTGTGAGAGAAATCTCACTGTATAGTGATCTTAAAGCATATCTGGATATAAAAGAAAGCATTAAAAATATATCCCCTGATTTGATAGCACTTCATTCATCAAAAGCTGGTCTTTTAGGTAGGCTAGCAGCTTCATCACAAAAAATACCTTCAGTATTTACAGCTCATGGTTGGTCATTTGCTGATGGGGTTCCGAAGGTTAAAAAGTTTATATACAAAAATATTGAAAAAATTGCAGCGTCATATGGAGATAGAATAATTAATGTGTCTGAATGCGATAGGCGTTTAGCATTAAAATACAAAGTTGGGCGTGAAAGTTCACATGTAACAATTCATAACGGCATTAAAGATCTCGCTGTCCAGTCAAAGCGAAGAAAGAAGAAATGTGATGTAATTATGCTAGTTATGGTGGCTAGGTTTTGTGATCAAAAAGATCATGATACTCTGTTGAGGGCCTTATCTGAAATAAAAAACCTTTCATGGAATCTTATGCTTGTTGGTGGGGGTGAACGAGAGAGTGAGGTTAGAGCGTTATCTGATAGTTTGGGGTTGAGTTCTCGTGTTGAATTTATGGGGGTGTGTGAAAATGTTAGTGATATCTTAAGTAGATCTGATGTATTTGTTTTAACGTCACACTGGGAAGGTTTACCTATTTCAATAGTTGAAGCGATGCGAGTTGGTTTGCCAGTCGTAGCAAGTGATGTTGGTGGAGTTGAGGAACAACTAAAAGAAAAATTGAGTTGGGGGTTGGTGAAGAGAGGTGACGTTGGTGATCTGAAGAGTAAATTAGAACTGCTTATAGAAGATGATGAATTGCGTTGTCAGTTGGGTGAAGAAAGTCGTGAGGTTTTTTTTGATGGTTTTAGATTTGAAAAAATGTATAGAGATATATGTGGAGTATATAGAGAGCTAGTTTCTAATTGAGTTATATGAAGGGTGTTCTTCAAAGAAAATTAAGTGCAATAATGCTTTTTTACCCTCCTCTAGAACAGTTGTTGATTCCGTTATCGTACTTTGTTTTAACGCCAGTTTTGATTTCATACGGTGAGAGTGTGTATGGCGTGTGGGCAATACTGATAACTTTTTCTTTGTTTTCTCAGGTTGTACACTTTGGTATGAGTGCATTAATACCGAGAAAAGTTTCACAGGAATTGGCCAGTGGGAACGAGTTAGAGCTAGAAGAATATCTGGGTGATATTCTTTCTGTCATTTTGTATGTGTCTGGAGGTTTTTTGTGTCTTCTGGCTTTAGGTTGGTTTTTGCTGGATGTTGAAGGGCGGTATTATACTTTAATTGTTTGTTTCTTCTCTATCGTCTTGTTTCAAGAAATAGATATGATTCAGGGTAATGTATTAAAAGGGATGGAGAGGTTTGGATGCAGCTTCTGGTTCGAGTTCGTATCCAGATCAATGTGGGTTCTCGTTGTGATTCTGGGGTATAAGCTTACTCTGAATATAATGTTTTCAACGGTGGCTGCTTATGCTGTAAGGGCCTTAATTAAAGCAGTATTAATGTGTGTGATATTGGGGTTGACTCATCGTGTTTCTTTTAAAGGTTTCAAAAGGAAACTTTCTCTAATAGGAGAGTCCCGATGGATGTGGTTGCAGTTAGTGGGTGGAATAGTAGTAGCAACTGGGGACAGGTTTTTTGTGACAAGCTATTTTGGGACTGAAATTCTAAAAGATTATTTGCCATTAGTGCAATTATCCCAACTACCCTTCAACTTGTCAGCTTCCTTTGCCCAACCCCTTCTTTCTAAAGTAGCAAGAGCGAAAGTTACAGGTACAATAATAAGTGGCCGGCTGCTAAGGGCTATATTAAGTTATTCATGTATATGTAGTATTCCTAGTTTGTTCCTTATTTTTTCAGGGAGTACAGTACTCTCAGTTTGGTTAGGCTCTGATTATGCTGTAAATAATACAGGTAACTTTCATGTGTTAATGCTGTCTTCCCTAGGGCTTTCTGTTTTGGCTCCTTTGCATTTTTCTTTAATAGGGTTTCAGGAGGATAGATTCGTTTCATTGGTTAATGTTAGTGCTGGTTTTTCATATCTAATAGCTATACTCGCGGCTGTACCCTTTGGCTTGGTTGCAGTTTGTTTGGCAAAAATCACTTATCCAATTTTTCAGCTTGTTTATTTGTTGAAGTTTTTTCATTTTTTTAGAGACAATAAATGAATATGATTTTTTTTTCGGCGGGGTATTTTTATGAATTGATTTTGATTTCTTCTCTTGCTTTAAAAATTGTTGTAGATAATAGCAGGCTGAAGCTAACGTCGCTATTGATGATTTTTTTTGGTTTCATTTTCGTACTCGTGACGTACTTGTTTTTTGGTAAGGTTTTAGGGTTTAAAATTCTGTCTCTTTTTGCTGTTGTTTTGCTATCAATACATTCCATTGATTTTTTTGTGAAATTATCTTTGGCTCTAATTGTGTGTATGGTAGCTGTATATATAGCACAGCATGGTTATAGTAATAAGCTCTCGTTTATCCCATTTTTTACAATTTATTTATGTCTTCTTCATTGTGGGGCTGATAGGAATAATCATAAGAAGTTGATGGCTTTTGGGATTGTGTTATTCATTGTTGACATCGTACAGGTGTTCCATTTTCAGTATCGGAGTGAGTTTTTAAAGTTGTTTACAGTCTCTGTCTTTTTTATGGTTTCAGAGCGAATGAGATATAAACTATATCTGGGATTAATATCTTTACCGTTTATATATATAGCATGCTTAATGTTTTTTTTGTATGCTCAAAATAGTGGTATGGTAGATTTTCCAAGCGTCAGCAATCTAGAGCGGAGTTTGATGGTTAAATGGATGTTTGAAAATATTGCAGAATATGTTTTTCATGGGGGAGGAGTTGAGATATTTCAAGAGAGTGTCAGCTATTCAAAGATGGCATTGAATATCGGTTATTCAGTTCCTAATGATCCTCATAATTTGTTTGTTTTGATGTTTATTGAATATGGTTTGATCGGGTTGTTGATGTCTGTTTTGTTTTATCTTTTTATTTTTCTAAAAAAAGAAATAAGGCACGCTTTTTCAGGAAATGATCTAGTTTGTTTTTCGATCATCTCTGTTGTGTATCTGGTATCAATGAATCCGTTTGACTATAAGACAAGATTGGTTGTGTCTGTTTTAATGGGGTTGGTTTTTAATGTCATTCTACGAAGAAGAGGTGTACCTTGCTATCAATAATAGTTGCTACATATAATGCTGAAAAAACCATCTATAAATGTATTGATAGCATCCAAAAACAAAAAATAGATGATTTAGAAATTATAGTTATAGATGGTGCATCCACAGATGGAACAGTTGATATTATTGAAGGGTTTCGTGATTCGAAAATAAAAATCATCTCTGAATCTGATCGTGGTATATATGATGCTTGGAATAAGGGGTTGAAGTGCGCATCCGGCAACTGGATTTGTTTTATAGGTGCTGATGATTTTTATTATGAAGGCGCTTTAGCTTCGCTGATGGAGTATGCAGATAATAACGCTCCTTTCATATATGGAACCGTAGCGTGCGAAGGTGCTGACGGGAACGTATCAGGGCGCCTAGGTGGGCCTTGGGTGTCTCCATGGGATAGTAGGCATCAATATATTGAGTCTGATTTGTGTTTTCCTGTAATGGGTTCAGTTTATTCAAAAAGTTTTTTTGGAAATAGAAGTTTTGATATTAACCTTGAAATAGTTGCTGATGCTGATTTGATTCTGAAATCGTTGAAGCAATGGAAAGGAATTGATCCTGTGTTTTCTCCCTCTATAAGTCCTGTTTTGGAAATGGGTTATGGTGGTGTATCAACAAGCCCAAACACATATTTAGTTTCATTGAAAGAATCATTTCTTGTGCGTAGAAGGAATGGTCTTTCAAATATCAATTACTCTCTTTTAAAGAGAGCGATTAAGATGTATTGCTATCAATGTCTTAAGGTCATAGCTGGTAAAAAGTTTTCCAATATGATTTTGAAGTCATATTATCGAGTCATGAAATGAAAATTTTACTAATAATAACAGGCCTTACGGTGGGGGGCGCAGAGAGGCAGGTGTGCGATCTTGCGGAGCAATTTATAAAAAAGGGGCATTCTGTAAAGATTATTGTTTTAACTGGTCCTGTTATTTTCAAACCATTTTCAGATATAGAGATAATACCCCTTGATATTATGAAATCTTCATTTCTAAGTTTCTTGAGTGGTTTGCGTATTAGTAGACGTGTTTTACTTGAATATGATCCGGATGTTGTGCACGGGCATATGATACACGCCAACATTTTCTCGAGAATTCTTAGATTGATAGCACCAGTAAAAAAACTCATTTGTACCGCACATAGTACAAATGAAGGGGGGGGGGGGCGAATGCTTGCCTATCGTTTGACTGACACTTTATGCGACATGTCAACTAATGTTAGCGATGAAGCAGTCAAAGCTTATATAAATAAAAAGGCTGCTCCAGACGATAAAATAATTACCGTTAATAATGGGCTAGATGTATCGAAATTCAAGTACTCAGTTAACTATAGAAATATAAAGAGAGATGTTTTAGGCGTTCGTGAAGATAATGTTTTGCTCATGACTGTTGGTCGTTTGACAGAGGCAAAGAATCATAAACTATTATTGCGGGTTTTTTCATTACTAAAAGAAGAACATAAAAACATAACATTATGTATTATCGGTGATGGTGAACTAAAAGAATATTTAATCCGCTTTGCAAGAACATTGTCAGTAGCTGATAGTGTACATTTCATTGGCAATGTTGATGATGTACAGAACTGGCTTAGCGCTGCAGACGTGTTTGTATTGTCATCATTATGGGAAGGATTTTCGTTAGTCTGTGCTGAAGCTATGCTGTGTGAACGCTATGTTATAGCAACAGACTGCGGTGGTGTTGCCGGGATTTTAGGGGATAAAGGTTCAATCGTACCAGTGAATGACATTGATGCCCTTTATTCTGAATTGGATAAATTTATACATGATAGATGCAATTTTGATGGTGAAGAGATTAGGAAGTCTATAGCCAGTAGGTTTTCTATCGAATCAATAGCAGCTCAATGGATTGATATTTATACTTCAGTATAGTGATAGGTATATATAAGTGAAAAAAGCATTAATTACAGGTGTAACTGGCCAAGATGGCTCTTATTTAGCCGAGTTCTTATTAGATAAGGGTTATGAAGTTCACGGGATTAAACGGAGATCATCATCTTTTAATACCACGCGAATTGATCATATCTTTGAAGATCCTCATGTTGAAAATCAGCATTTCAAGCTACATTACGGGGACCTTTCTGATAGTTCAAATTTGACAAGAATACTTCATGAAGTTCAACCTGATGAAGTCTACAATCTCGCTGCTCAGTCTCATGTAGCGGTCTCTTTTGAGTCCCCTGAGTATACAGCGGATGTTGATGCTCTAGGTAGCTTGCGTTTATTAGAGGCTATCCGATTTTTGGGGCTGGAAAAGAAAACTCGTTTCTACCAAGCATCCACTTCTGAGCTGTATGGCCTTGTCCAGGAAACTCCTCAAAAAGAATCAACACCATTTTACCCTAGATCACCCTATGCTGTGGCTAAAATGTATGCTTATTGGATTACTGTCAACTATCGAGAATCCTATGGTATGTACGCTTGTAATGGAATCTTGTTTAATCACGAATCCCCTCGCCGTGGAGAAACATTTGTAACCAGAAAGATCACAAGGGGCTTGGCGAGTATCTCACAGGGGCTTGAAGAGTGTCTCTACCTAGGTAATATGGATGCGCTTCGCGACTGGGGTCATGCTCGTGACTACGTTGAGATGCAGTGGTTGATGCTTCAGCAGGAACAGCCTGAAGATTTTGTTATTGCTACCGGAGTTCAATACTCTGTTCGACAATTCGTCGAGTTTACGGCAAAAGCGTTAGAATTTCGTATTCGGTGGGAAGGTTCCGGTGTCACTGAATGTGGTTATGTAGCCGCCATTGAGGGCACGAATGCTTCAGCCTTGAAAGTAGGGCAAAAAATAGTTGCTGTTGACCCACGTTACTTTAGACCTGCAGAAGTCGAGACACTTCTTGGTGATCCGGCTAAAGCCAAAGTCAAACTTGGCTGGGAGCCCGTGACTTCCCTTGAAGAGATGGTGGAAGAGATGGTCGAGCACGACCTTGACAGTGCTAAACGGCATGCAGTTCTTAGAGATAGCGGCTTTAGCACGCCTATTTCAATGGAGCATTAACATTGAAAATATTTCTCACCGGTGGGAATGGTATGGTGGGTAGAAATATCATTGCCCTTGCTAAAGAGCAAGGCTTTGAGATTGATGCTCCTGACCGGTCGACACTTGATTTGCTTAATTACGAAGCTGTTCTGGATTACATCAAACAATCCAAGCCCGATGTAGTGATGCACTGTGCAGGCTTGGTAGGAGGTATTCAGGCTAATATTGCTGCGCCTTTTGATTTTGCCTTCGTGAATATGCAAATTGGTCTGAATATAGTGAGTGCGTCTAATGCTGCTGATATTGATAATCTCCTTAACTTTGGGAGTTCTTGTATGTACCCCAGAGCTGCAAAAAATCCACTTAAGGAAAGTAGCATTCTGACAGGTGAACTTGAACCCACTAATGAAGGGTACGCCATCGCTAAAGTTTCCACTGCTCGTTTAGCACAATATGCGAACAGCCAGTTTGGACGTATCTATAAAACCCTTATCCCATGCAACCTTTATGGCTACTGGGATAAGTTCGACCCAGAAAAATCGCATATGATACCTGCGGTTATTCGTAAGCTTCACGAAGCGACGTTAAACAATCAAACGAAGGTTGATATATGGGGTGACGGGCTTGCAAGGCGCGAGTTTATGTTCGCTGAAGACCTGGCAGATTTTTCTCTATTCTCAGCAGCAAATATGGGGCGCCTTCCGGATTTGCTGAATGTAGGCTTGGGTTCTGATTACTCGATCAACGATTACTACAAAGCTATTGCAAATGTTGTTGGGTATAAAGGTGATTTCATTCACGACCTCTCAAAACCTGTTGGGATGAAGCAAAAGCTGGTAGACACATCTATACAGAGTAATCTTGGCTGGCAACCCAAACATACACTTGAAGAAGGCCTATCAAAAACCTATCAATATTTTCTTAAAGAGGTTCTGTAATGCTGCCACTAGCAACAACGACTTGGGATCAAAAGGAATACGATGCTCTGCAGACTGTTATAGACAGTGACATGTTCAGTATGGGACAAAAGGTCGCAGAGTTTGAGGGTGCCTTTGCTGAATTTATTGGAAGCCAACATTGCGTTATGGTGAACTCGGGTTCTTCAGCAAACCTTATAGCAATAGCTGCATTATTTTATACTAAGGATAATGCTTTAAAGCCAGGTGATGAGGTGATCGTGCCTGCCGTTTCCTGGTCCACAACCTACTACCCGTTATATCAATACGGTTTGAAAATTAAGTTTGTTGATGTGTGTCAGGAAACACTCAATATTGACCTTGATCAGTTGGAATTAGCTATTTCTGATAAAACCCGTGCAATTTTTTCTGTGAACCTTCTTGGTAATCCAGTTGATTATCAGCGTGTTCAATCACTGATCGAAGATAAAGATATTATCCTGGTTGAAGACAACTGTGAGTCCATGGGCGCTACCTTGCATGGAAAGCAGGCGGGCACTTATGGTGTTATGGGAACCTTTAGTTCATTTTTCAGCCATCACATCTCGACCATGGAAGGTGGAATGGTAGTGACAGATGATGAGGAGCTGTACCATATTATGTTGTCCCTTCGTTCACATGGTTGGACTCGCCACTTACCAAAACAGAATCATGTCTCGGATAAAAGCGATAATGATTTTTATGAATCTTTTCGCTTTGTTTTGCCAGGCTACAACCTGAGACCTCTGGAAATGTCAGGCGCTCTTGGCTTAATGCAATTAGAGAAACTACCTTCTATTATTACAGGAAGACAAGAGAATGCTAAATCATTCACAAAGCTATTCTCAGATATTCCCGGTGTTACTATTCAGCATGAGACTGGTGAAAGTAGTTGGTTTGGGTTTGCTCTCATTTTTGAGGATGGTAAAGAGAAACGTGACGAAATCGTATCTCTTTTCGAAAAGCATAATATAGCCTGTAGGCCAATAGTTGCTGGAAATTTTGTGCGTAACCCTGTTGTTGAATATTTTGATTATTCTGTTCATGGTGAGTTAAAGAACAGTGACACCCTGAGTGACTCAGGGTTGTTTATCGGAAACCATCACTACGATATTAAAAAACAACTTGGTGAAGTGGCAAGTATTATTAAAATAGCACTATGTATCTGATGAATGCTCTGTATTGGCTAACAGCTTCATATAACTCTATTTTTACAAAATATTCATGATTCATGCTGATGTTTTTAAATCTGTCGTTGCTAATGCTCCCCTCATATCTATCGATTTGGTAGTGAAAAATGAGCAGGGACAGATTTTACTTGGTTTAAGGGATAACCGGCCTGCTCAAGGATTCTGGTTTGTTCCTGGCGGGCGAATTCGCAAAGATGAATCGATAAAAAAGGCTTTTTCTCGTCTTGCTTTCATAGAGCTTGGTATTAATCTATCGATTAAAGATGCTGAATTTATAGGCGTTTACGAGCATTTTTATTCGGATAATTTCTCTGGTACCGATTTCTCTACTCATTATATCGTCATGGGATACTGCATGAATCTGGATGTTGATTTAAACACATTACCTCACGGACAGCATAGGGAATATCGCTATGTTACTAAAAATGAGTTGTTGAACTGCCTGAAAGTTCACAAGTACACAAAAAACTATTTTCTCTGATTTTGTGAAATTATTGATCGACATGGAAAGAAATAGTTACTGATTTCATACTATCAAGGCACACTTAACTATGTCTATTACTCCTGTTATTATGTCCGGCGGCTCTGGCAGCCGCCTTTGGCCACAATCCCGCTCTCTTTATCCAAAACAATTTCTGCCATTGGTTGACGAAAACACCATGCTGCAGAATACGATTTCACGGCTTGAAGGTCTGGATGCCGTGGCAAGCCCTGTGGTTATTGCTAACGAGGAGCACCGTTTCCTTGTTGCAGAGCAGCTTCGTCAGATTGGTAAGAGTGCTGATGCTATTATTCTTGAACCCGTTGGTCGGAACACTGCACCAGCGGTTGCTCTTGCAGCTTTAAAGATTACTTCAGAGCATAGCTGTTCAGAAGATAACGATCCGGTTCTTCTGGTTCTGGCCGCTGATCATGTGATCCTGGATATTGAAGCGTTTCATTATGCTATAGCAACAGCGTTGTCATCAGCTCAGGATGGTAAACTTGTAACTTTTGGTATTGTTCCAACCTCAGCTGAGACGGGTTACGGTTACATTCAGGCTGATAGACAGGATGTTAACAGCGCAGTTATGCCTGTGAAACAGTTTGTGGAAAAACCTGATCTTGCGACCGCTAATCAATATGTAGAATCTGGTAATTACTTCTGGAACTCGGGCATGTTTATGTTCAAAGCTTCCCGTTATCTGGAAGAGTTGAATCAATTTGGGCCTGATATTCTCTCCGCATGTCAGAAAGCCATGGCAGTTCAGAATACTGACCTTGATTTCGTTCGATTGGATGAAGAAGCATTTAAAGCCTGCCCTGATGACTCAATTGACTATGCTGTGATGGAAAAAACGACAGACGCTGTAGTTGTTCCTCTTGATGCTGGCTGGTCTGATGTAGGTTCCTGGTCAAGTCTTGCAGATATATCCGCTAAGGACGCGCAAGGTAACTCCACAATTGGAGATACATTACTCCATGATACCCACAATACTTATGTACGTAGTGATAAGAAGCTAATTGCAACCGTAGGGGTTGAGAATCTGGTTATTACTGAGACTGACGACGCTATCCTTGTTGCCCATAAGGATAAAGTACAGGATGTTAAAAAGGTTGTAGAAAAGTTGAAAGAGCAGGATCGCTCTGAAGTGAAACTCCATCGCAAAGTCTACCGTCCTTGGGGCTCGTATGACTCCATAGATCAGGGTGAGCGTTTTCAGGTTAAGCGTATAACCGTAAAGCCGGGCGCACAGCTCTCACTGCAGAAGCATTACCACCGGGCAGAACATTGGATTGTGGTCAAGGGGACCGCATTGGTAACCAATGGTGATGAGCCGATTCTGTTGACTGAAAACCAATCCACTTATATCTCGGTTGGCGTTGTTCACCGGTTGGAAAACCCAGGAAAGTTTGACCTCGAAATGATTGAAGTGCAGAGCGGCAGTTATCTGGGGGAAGACGATATAGTACGGTTTGAAGATACCTACGGGCGTTCCTGATCTTTGAAGGCTATGGGCTCCATTTTAAGAGCGGAAACTATAGTGATTTCTTTTGTGTATGGGCCCTGAGCCGTTAACTTTTTGGCCAATTTAATGAATAAACTTACCTGTTTCAAAGCATACGATATTCGGGGCCGTCTTCCTGATGAGCTTAATATTGATATTGCTTGGGCAATCGGTCGTGCGGTATCTGACTACTTGCAGCCAAAAAACGTTGTAGTGGGGGGCGATATTCGTCTGTCAACTCCTGAGTTAAAAGACGCGTTATCCAGTGGTTTACGTTCAGGAGGAACAGATGTAATCGATATTGGTTTATGTGGTACGGAGGAAATTTATTTTGCCACCTCTTCTCTCAAGGTGGATGGTGGAATTATGGTAACTGCCAGCCATAATCCCATGGACTATAACGGCATGAAACTGGTGAGAGAGGACAGCAAGCCTATATCAGGCGATACTGGCTTGCGTGAAATTCAGGTACTGGCTGAAGATATTTATTTTAATGGTAAGCCTGCTGTTAGAGAGAGTGAGGGTACATACAGTCAAAAGAATAATTTGGCTCCCTATGTAGACCATATACTCGGATACATTAAGCCTAAGGAATTGAAAACGCTTAAGTTGGTTGCTAATTCCGGCAATGGTGCTGCAGGCCATGTTATCGATGCCATAGAAGAAAAGTTCTCTGCGCTGCGTGTTCCGGTTGAGTTTATAAAAGTACATCATGAACCTGATGGAAGCTTTCCCCATGGTATTCCTAATCCATTGCTTCCGGAATGTCGATCAGCAACAGCTGAAGCGGTACTAAAACATCAGGCTGATATGGGGATTGCCTGGGATGGAGATTTTGACCGCTGCTTCCTGTTTGATGAAAAGGGGCAGTTCATTGAGGGGTATTATATTGTTGGGTTATTGGGAGAGGCCTTTTTGGCTCATAACCCAGGGGCAAAAATCATCCACGACCCGCGTTTAACTTGGAATACCATTGATCAAGTTTCGTCTTCTGGTGGTGTTCCTGTTTTATGTAAAACTGGCCATGCATTTATCAAGGAAAGAATGCGTGCAGAAGATGCTGTCTACGGTGGTGAAATGAGTGCTCACCACTACTTTCGTAATTTTTTCTATTGTGATTCAGGTATGATTCCTTGGTTGTTAATTTCAGAGCTTATGTCCGCCAAAGAGAAATCTCTCTCAGAGTTGGTTGCTGAACGTATAGCACTGTTTCCATCGTCAGGGGAAATTAATAAAAAACTGATTATCCCTCAGGCTGCGATAGATAGAGTGTTAGATGTTTATCAATCTGACGCACTTGGAGTTGACTACACCGATGGTATTTCCGTCGATATGGGTAGTTGGCGTTTTAATCTTCGAACGTCTAATACAGAGCCGATGCTTCGTTTGAATGTTGAGAGTCGAGGAGATGAGGTTTTGATGAAAGAAAGGACAGCAGATATCTTGGAAGTTATTGGGCAAGCACTGTGAATGGATGTTGCCTAGTAAACAGAATGTGAAATAGTATAATGAATAAATTAAATAGATACGATAAATGGTACGAATTAATATTTCTTACCAAGTGGTTCCGGTTGTTGGTAGGTGTTGTGTGCCTAGTAGCTGTTATGTTTTCTATTAAATCCACACTTCACCAAGAATTTCTAACAAAAGAATCTGTAAGAAATTCAGTTGTGTTTTTACTGTTTGGATATCTTTTTTCAGATGTTTTGATATCTAGGTTGTCAAAGTTTCCAGGCGTTGTTTCCGTAAGCTATACGGTGCCTGTGGTATTGATAATATACTTTCTGTTGTTTGGAGTGTTTTTTTTATATCGGTTTGAGTACTCCCGCTCTCTGATTATTCCTTCCATGTTTCTTATAGTATTCTACTCGTTTGCCGTTAGTCTCATCATTAGAAGGTACAAGGTGTTGAAAATAGCAGTTGTACCGTATGGCGATGCATTACGTCTAACAGATTTGCATGGTGTGAGTTGGAGATTACTAAAAAAACCATCTATTGATAATGTTCGCTACGATGCCGTAGTCGCTGATTTCAATCATCCTATGGTTGGAGAGTGGGAAAAGTTCCTATCAGATTGTGCTCTTTCTGGTTTGATTACTATTAATTCTCTGCAATTATATGAATCTTTAGAAGGCCGAGTTAAGATTGGTCATCTATCGGAGGGGCAGGTAGGTTCACTTAATCCTCCAGAGTTATATGTTTTGTTCAAACGAATTATAGATGTGGTTGCAGTTCTTCTGGTTTTCCCAATAGTCTTATTGGTTACATTGATATCAGCAGTTATTATTCGCTTGGAAAGTCCCGGGAATCCTTTTTTTGTACAGAAAAGAGTAGGTCTGGGTGGGAATGAATTTAAAATCTTTAAGTTAAGAAGTATGTGTATAGATTCAGAGGTTGATGGTGCGAAGTTTGCTGCTTCTGGCGATATGCGAGTGACAAAGTTTGGGAAATTTATAAGAAAAACTAGGATTGATGAACTTCCTCAGTTTCTTAATGTTCTGAAAGGGGAGATGAGCCTTATCGGCCCAAGGCCGGAACAGAAGGCATTTGTGAGTGAGTTTGAGAAAAGTATACCTTTCTACAATTACCGTCATGTAGTCAGGCCAGGTATTAGTGGTTGGGCTCAAGTAACCCATGGCTACGCCGCATCTGAAGATGAAACACGAGAAAAGCTTGAGCACGACCTCTACTATATAAAGCATTTCTCTTTGTGGCTGGATATTCTTATTGTTTTTAAAACGATCCATACCATGCTGACAGGGTTTGGGGCTAGATAGCCCCAATCATTATGGGGCTTTTTTAATTGCAGAACATAAAGCCACAGGAAAGAAAAACACCAACCACTGCACATCTGGCCTGGATAAAAAACTATAAGTATCAGTAAACATCCCCACTTGTCCAAATACAATCAAGCATCCAGCAATAGCCATCATCAGACTTTTCCTGTGAGCAAGAGATATAAAAATACTCCAGGCGCTGATGGCAATAAACAATAACCCCGCAGGCACGCCCCAGCTATAAGTGATATTCAATAGCATATTATGAGGATGGCCCAGTAATCCCCCGTGCCATACAGGTCCTACATACTCAGCAAACGTCCCATATCCAAATACCGGTTGTTGGCGAATATAATTAACAGCCATTTCCCAATTCACAAACCGGCCATTAAAGCCACTGGCAATAACGCTGTCATACTGAGCAACAATAATATCAAATTGCCACGCGCTGAAACCTACTCCTGCAATAAACAGAATGCCTAACAAAGGCTTCTTCCAAGAGTACTGGCAAAGCAGCAGTGCCATCCCCCCCATAGCAACAAACGCCATCAACGGCCCACGTGACCCAGATAGCAAAATAAACACACCAATAATCCCTACTCCAATAATGGCAGGAATTCGCCGCTGCCACCGGAAAGGCCGTGATGCCAGATAGCCACAAAAAATGCTAGCAAACGTTCCGTAGTAGAGCGCTGCCAATATCGGGTTTCCAACACTGCCAAATTCGCCAATTCCTAAACTTCCTACACGGTAACCACCTTCCCCTAGCGCTCTGATTCCCATGGGGTGACCCAGCATGCCGAATTGGTAAATCATCGTTGCCAGCGCAAAGCCGGTTGCAACCGTCGCAGCTACCAGAAGGAGTTTTTCTGGCTTACGGTTGTAGATGATGACTGTTCTGACTACATATATGTAGACAGCAATTTTCGCGACCCGTTTTATCACTTCAATACTTTCAATTCCCTCAGTTGTGAATAAGGGATTGACAAGTATCCATATAAAGAGAGTGCAAAGCAGTTTCTCGCCCGTCGTCATTCCCGCAATACAGCTACGCAAACCAAAACGATACAGGTCGATTCCAAGGGAGATAACTCCCGGTAAAAGGCACCAGAGATAGGTCTGAGTAATATAGCCCCCTTTGGAGCCAATCCACAGCATGCCGGTAAGCTGAACAAACAGCCCTAATGGCAACAAGCGGGTTTTGAGGATGTTGTCTGCTGTCTCTAACCAAGGAGCTAAAATGAGCCGCCCCCTAGTTACTGGTGGTGATAATGACATATTTACATTAAGTGATGAAAAAATATTGGCGGTATTGTAGCGGATAGCCCTTGCGGGTGACTATTGCTGATATTTCTACTATCCGTAGTGCTTATAGCTGGTTATTGGCTAGTTTGACTGCAATACTGCAATTCTCTACAGTCTCATTCCGCTTCTTGCTGCGCGTCAAACTTCAAGGTGTAGGTTGAAATAATGTTTGTTGGTGTTTCGGTCTATACGTAAGTCGAAGGGCGGTAGCATAGGGAAATTATAGAAGGTGATATGGCACATCCCAAAACACTGTTCAGTGTAATTATACCGGCATATAACTATGGGAAAACTCTTGGGCGAGCACTTGAATCCGTACTGTGTCAGTCAGGATCTGACTACGAGGTATTGGTTATCAATGATGGTTCGACCGATAACACGGAAGTCGTGTTAGATGAGCTTCATGCCGTTTATCCAGGCAGGTTTCGTTCGGTTTCTCGATCAAATTGTGGCCTGGCTGCCACCAGAAATTATGGCATCCATCATACTGGTGGAGAGTGGCTGATTTTTCTCGATAGTGATGATGAACTCGATTCTGAAGCACTATCAAATCTTCGAAGTACGATAGAAGCAAACCCTCATGCTCGAATGGTCGTGGGAGGGCATATGTCTGTTTCTGAAAATGGCAGTTCACGTTATCGCGGTGTTAATGCTGCCTCGAGTGATAAAATGTCGACTGAGGAGCTATTTGCGGGGTATCTTCTCCGAAAAACTGTGACTCCCTCTAATGGGGCTACAGCCATGCACAGGACGATTTTTGAGAAAGTTATTTACCCTGAACATTTTCGTAATAGTGAGGATATCCCTGTTTTTGCCTGCGTTTTTGCTAACTATCCCTGTGCGTTTGTAGAGAAACCAATAAATCGGGTTTATAAGCATGGGGATAGCCTGCGGCACAATACCGCTTATGCTCATGCTGTGGGAGCTCAGCTCATCGATGCTGTCTTCGATAGGCGCAGGATACCGGAAAGCTTGCAAAAGTATCGTCAGCAGTTTACTGCCCAACGCTGCCTCTCTTTGTTCAGGACTTTGTATATGGCGGGAGAGCGAAAGAGTGCATTGTCGTATTATCGTGTGGCCATTAAAAGTGATTGGTCGGCGCTGTTTAAACTTTCCTATACTCGCAAGGCGTTAAAGTGCTTTTTGGGACAGTAAGGATTCAACTTTATGGATAAGCCAATGAATCGGCGGACCAAGGTTCTGCAGGTACAGAACAATTACAATATCAGTGAATCTGATTTGGGTGAGCAGATAGTTAAAGGGCTGCCCCAGAGTGAGTTTGAGGTCACTACCGCTTATTTGAAAAAGAAACCTGGTGAGAGTGATCCGAAGAGTTGTGCTGAGCATTCGGTTTACTTTGATTTTAAAAGTTCGGAGATGAAAGGTATCTGGCGGATCATTTCACTTTACCAGATTTATAAAGTCTGTAGGGCGCAGCAATTTGATGTGGTTATCTGTCATCGCTTTAAGCCAACACATATATTTTTGTTGCTTAACTTGTTTCTTGATTTTCGGCGCTGCATCGGTATCACTCATGGCATAGGAGACTATGATCGAGGGTATAGACAGCGGGCTGTTAATCGTTGGATCAAATCTAACTGGAAATTTGTGGGTGTTTCTGAATCTGTCAGGGCGTATTTGATCGAGAGCTGCAAAAAACTCAATATCCAAAATACGGTTGTGATCAACAATGCGATTGATATTGAGCGGGCTCAAAGTGTGCAGCTTGATCGTGCCACCGCACGCGAAAAGCTAGGGCTGGAAGAACTCGATTTTGTTTTTGGTACTATAGGGCGTTTGGTTCCGGTTAAAGGGCACAAGTACTTGGTTCAGGCAGCCGGTCTGTTGGCTGATAAATACCCCAACTTACGCGTAGTTATCATTGGTGGAGGTCGAGAGGAAGATGCACTCTCTGCTCAAATTAAAGAAGCAGGCCTTGAAAAGGCGATTGTATTAGCTGGCTGGAAGGATGATGCACTTCAGTATGTTAAGGCATTCGATGTGTTTGTATTGCCATCATTGAGCGAGGGTTTGCCGATATCTCTGCTGGAAGCAATGAGTGGAGGACGTCCTGTTATTGGTTCTTCAATTCCATCGATAAAACCTGTCGTCGAGGGAATCGGTAAGGTCTGTGAGCCAAAAAATTCTGAATCTCTTGCAGAGTGTATGTCATACTATCTGTCAATAACTGCACGAGAGCTTGAGGAGGCGGGATGTCTTCATCAAACCCATCTTCGCGATAAATATGGGATAGATGACTATAGAGATAAATATCGTAATCTAGTTTTATCTTAGGTTTTTAAATGAAAGTTGATTCTTCGAAAGTCCAAAGAAAAATCAGCAGATTTGCTAAAAGAGAAAGATTTTTAATTTTTGGTTAGAATCCCTGTTTTCCTAATCGTGTTGGTGGGTCATAAAGTTGTCTTGTCCTGAAGTCTCAGTTATTTTACCGGTGCATAATGGTGCGTGCTACTTGAGAGAGTCGCTTGAGTCGGTACTTCGACAAACCATTGATGATATCGAGATTATTGTCGTTAATGATGGATCCACTGATGAAAGTGGAACCATTTTGAGTGAGTTTCTTCGTTTAGATCGCCGAATTAAAGTGGTTTCTCTCAACAAGGTAGGTATAGTTGGCGCATTAAATAAAGCTCTTGATTTATGTGTAGGTAAATACATTGCAAGAATGGACGCAGATGATATCTGTTCACCATATCGTTTCGAGAAGCAAAAGAAATTCCTTGAAGACAATGAGCTTGATGTTTGCGGTTCGCAAATAGAATTGTTTGGGGCGTCGAAAGGCATAAAGAACTTTCCGGTTACACATAATGAACTTTTTGTTAATCTATTAACTTACGGGAAATCTATCGCGCATCCCACTGTCTTTGCTAGGGCTGAAGTGTTTGAATGCTTTCAATATTCTAATGATTTCCCAAATGCTGAGGATTATGCGCTTTGGCTTCAAATTGTCACCGAATCAGGTTTTAGGATTGGTAACTTTCCGGAGCCTCTGTTGAAATACCGTGTTCATGATATGCAGATTTCAAGAGAGAAAAAAAACTCGCAGCGCCAGTCAACTAATATTGCTTTTGAGTACTATCTGGGAAAAGCATGTCCAGTGATGAATACATTAGAGCTTATGGCAAACACTAGGGTAGCTAAGCAGCGAAATGCTGAAGATAACGCTATCTATGTAAATCACCTCTCGTTTTTGGTTAAGCTCCGTGAGTACCTTTCATCAAAAAATGTAGACTTAAAATATTATGACAGTGCAATTGTCCGTATGTGTAAGAGAGGTGTAAATCATCGAGGATTCCCTCTCAATAGGTACTTTTCGCTACTTACAGGAGGAGTTCCTACTTATGAACGAATGATATTAAAACTGAAGAATGCTTTTTAAATCGTGCCATTAAACAAGTTCTGGAAGTAAAGCCAAAATAATTTCATCGGCATTTTTATATTTCTCGTTAAATCTACCAGTAGATTACTGCGTGTAGTGGATAGATTGCCTTCACGAAGTAACCTCGCTCGCTGGATTAATGTCTACATTTTGGACAACCAACTCTGCCCTTTATTCCGAGTACCCCAATGCCCATAACCCCCTACACCCCAGGCAAAATCAACCCTGCCGATGATTACGATGCAGCCTACGACAAGCTCCAAACATGGCTGGAAAGAGTCACGGTTGTGTACGAGAAATCTCCCGAGTATCAGGCGCTTTCCAGAGCTAACAAAGCCAACGGGGGCGGGTGGTTCCGGTTCTTTATGGAGATGGTGCTGGGCTACTTCGACGGTAAACTGGCTAATGTGGATGTCGATACCGCCCGGGAGATTATGGAAGAGCTGACTCCTCGCAAGATGATCTGTTCCGATACTCAAGCGAAAACTATTGTCCCGGAGTTGATTGCCTTCTGGTCTTTCCTGTTGCGGGAGTGTGGGGCCAAAAAGCTGAAGCATGCTGCTTCTGTGATTGCTTATCTTGAAGGCATCAAGAAGAACTATTTGCGCATTTACAACCGTGAAGATGAGAAGCCGCTTATTCCTCTGGATATGGTTGATCAGGAGAATCCTAATTTCATCCCGTGGGTAGATTGGATGATTGACCAGGAGCTGGATGCCTACGATAAGACCGATGCTTATCGGTTGAGTGAGGAATGGAAGGACATTCTTTCCCATCCCCATGGTGTCGCTCAGTTGGTTCAGCATATCTGCCTGAATGATTGTGATCTTGAGGATGATGACGAAGCCGTTGAAGTCGTCGAGTTGATTCTTCTCCATGCCTTTCAAAACCTGTTTATGCAGGTGCGGAATAAAGATGCCGAGGCGCTTGAAGTGCTGGAATCGCTTGAGCATAACCTTGTGCAGGCAGATGCCAGCGGCGCGTTGGACCCCCATGGTGCTCGGTTGGTGTTTCAGGCGCTGGTGCACCATCGAGCGTTTTTGACCAAGGATTTTCTCAACTTTATCAAGCAGTGGCGTATGGAGGCAGTGGAGCGTGATAGCACGGGCCCTGTGCCTGAAATGCCCTCGGACGAACACATCCAGCAGATGATTTTACACGCATTGGATGAGGCACCCGATGAGTTTGCCATGGTCGCTTCCATGCAGCAGGCGCTGGGCATGTTACCGTCAGAAGGGTTGTCTTTAGTCTTTCATGCCTTGGTTGAAACAGACGACACTCGTATAGGTGATGTGCTGACTCTTTATGTGCTGGATGCGGAAGCAGATATTGCCCTCGCCGCTATTCAGGCCCTTTCCAGCCGCCCTGCGTGTGTTAGCCCTGTGAGCCTGAATCGGTTGGTGCGCATTCGTAACTGGCTCACCGGCCCGGTGCAGAAGGTCACGGATGAACTGATTCGGAATGTGCGCAAGAAAGGTGTTATGCCTGCTGCTCCGGAACAGGGTTATGAGATTCAGGAAGCCTGGATGCCGCCTATAGATGGTGTTGGCAGTCAGGGTGTGATGATGCTGTTGCGCAAAGGGTACGATTACCGTCTGGCAGGGTGTGTATTCAAGGAAGGAGCCGGTGTGGTGGATGCTTTCGTCAGCCCACCCGGGATGAAGAAAGAGATGTTGGAGGTTATCAACGAGGCGCGTTCCCAAATGGGGAAAATGGAAAAGATTACCCAGGAGCTTGTCCGCATACTGCTCCCGGCTTTTCTTGCCGAACACCGGCACAGTAGCCTGCCTGTTGATCAGGAGTTGATTCAGATAATGGAAATTCTGGAGTTGGACAACTGGAACCCTGAGCCCCAGAACCTTATCAATTTCATACCGGCGGAGTTTTTGGCGGAAGCTGATGAGGAAGAAATTGCCAAGGTTCAAAAGTCCTCCAGCGGTTGGTGCACAACAACTCTTGGTTCCAGCTGGTTTCTTATGGAGGATACTGTGGGCGAAGTTTTGGAGGGTGTCGATACCAGCCATTGTGTGCAGACTGTGTGTGATGAATTGCTGGAACATCAGCGTAGCCGTTGGCAGAACCGCATGGTGCGTATGGCTCTTTGGAGCCATTACGGGAAGAATAAAAAGCTCAAGCGCCACACGCGGGAGTTTTTGGTTGTGCACCAGCTTCTTGCCAGCTCTTTACCCGCCAGTGATATTAACCTGATGCACAAAATTGCCAGAAGCACTGTCGGGAAGTGGCTGCATGAGAACGACGACACGGCAGCCCTTCTGACGTTTTAAATTTAAATCGAGAGAGTAAATTTAAATCGAGAGAGTAAATTTAAATCGAGAGAGTAAAAACGGGCAGGGGAGGCACTTGCCTCTCCATGGCTGTTAACAACGGCTCCGTGTATCTATGGGATGAAGGCTCTTTGGATACGGCAGTATTTTGCATAACGTTCCAAGAGCCCTCAATCAGCCCTGATTACCGGTTTTACTCAGTTCAGTGCTGCATAAGGCCTGAGACATTACCTGGTTGCATATCTCACCCTGTTACCAGTCAACGCTTGATACCCCAAAACAATCAACAATCCCAGAGTCATAAGAAGTATATAGGCAGCAATGATGTTATCTCTCTGCTGCTGTCTGTCTTCCAGTGCAGATATCCTGTCTGCAATGCTGCCCTTGATCGAACCAGGCTGGGCGCTTCCTCCGCTGATGACTTTGTTCAAGTATCGCTGGGTCGTCTCCTGCTTATCAAGAACAACTGACACATGGTTGTGGAAGCGCTGAAGCTGCGACTGAATCGCACCAGGCAACTGATCTTCCATATGAGCAAGATCCTGCAGACTCAGATTCAGATTGATTTTCAAAACCCGACTGTTCGTAATGGCGTATTCCAGCAAATTAGCTCTGATCGAATCCAATGAAATACCAGGCAGAACAACATCTGCCCGCCGAGCAGACCAGCGTAATTCTTCTGCGGCTTCCGGGGCATAACGACTTGAATTACGCAGAACGGAGTTATGGGATTTAAAGTTTTCCAATGTATCCAGACGAATTTCCCACGCTTCCAGATAGCTTCCTAGCTGGGCTACCAGAGTTGTCTCCCCCTGTTCATACAGTCTCTTATGCCATACCTGTAGCTGGCTCAACAGCTGGCCTGCAGCAAGTGTTGCAGAACTCAATTTGTCATAGTTTTTATCAATGTTGAAGCGCGCTCGCAGAGCCAGAGAGTTTATCTCTGATCCTATGCGATCGAGGTCGTCTACTGTCATCTGTAGCTCCCTTAAATCTTCGGCATGACTGTCCCCAAAGGACCAGTGCAGCCAAAGCGCTGGGATACTGATCAACACTCCCAAGGAAAGCAGAACAGTTTTTATATTCATGGCGGCTCTCCTATTTATCTGTGTTATCTGTGTTATCTGTGTTATCTGTGTTATCTGTATTGCCAGAAAGAGTATCTGTGTATGTTCCTGCCAAACTCTTCAGGAAGGCGACAATGTCATCACGATCCTGCTGGGGGACTGGACGACCGAGCTGAAACTCAATCATGACATCAACAGCTCTTTCCAGCGTGGGCACAGAGCCATCATGGAAGTACGGAGGCGTCAGAGAAACCATTCGCAGACTAGGTACCTTGAAAACGTACTTGTCCCACTCATTACCCGTGACCCGGTAGCGGCCAAGATCATCACTGTGGTTTTGGCGCAGAGTGATGTCTTTCAGAACACCAAACTTCTGGAACATATTTCCGCCCACATTCTGCCCTTGATGGCAGCTGGAGCAGCCATAGGATTTAAAGAGCTCGTAACCTCTTTTCTGCTGATCTGAAATAGCCTCCTCATTACCTTTAAGGTACAGGTCGAAAGGAGAGTCCGGAGTCGTCAATGTTTTTTCAAATTCTGCTATCGCGTCAGTCACGGCATCCTTACTGACTCCTCCATACAGCGTGTTGAATACTTCGCTGTACTGGCTGTCTGCTGCAAGAGCTTCGGCTGCATCCTCCCAATGTTCGGTCAATGCCATCTCATTATTGATTGCCAAGTGTGCCTGCTCTGCCAGGGTTTTCGCCCTGCCGTCCCATAATTGGCGAAAGTTAAAAACAGAATTAAAAACGGTTGGAGAGTTCCGGGTTCCTTGAGTATTCATCGCACCCGTAGAAACGGCTTTGTTATCAGCACCGCCAGCCTGGAGGTCATGACAGGAAGCACAAGATGTCTTTTTGTCTGAGGAAATTTTGGTTTCATGGAAGAGGCGTTGCCCAAGCCGTGCTTTCTCGAGGTGGATAGAGGCAACCGGTTTTATGGGCTGTAAAGGTTCTTCATCAAGATTAAGGGCGAAAGCAGGTATACTGACACAAGTTGCCAAAACACCTACCCACCAACGCCGACAGAGCAGCGTCTTCCCGACGATAGAATAGAGAGGTTTTGTCCGCACTTTTATATTCTTTTGTTTATTTTATTGGAATTTACAGGTCAAACGATTTGCAGTCAGATAACCAGAATCCCTTCGTGCATCCCGCATAAGCCGTGCAGCATTTTATAGAAGACAATGGTCAATCTCTAATCACTTTCTACTATGACCACTATCATAAACAGTAATATATCCTGCCTAAGGCTGGAGTTATTGGCTCTGCTGTCATGTTTCGCCTTCTTTTTCTTGTTCTCCAGAAATCTATTTCTCTATTAGTCGAGCCACAATTTTCGGCATTTCGAGCATTGATCCATGACCAACGTCTGGTCATCGATGAACAGGAATATCAGGACGTTGCTCAGCAATGATGTCTCCCCCTGCAATAGGCATGATCTGATCCTGATGCACGAAATCGCCAGAAGCACTTGCCTCTCCACGGCCCCGTTTTTCACCGGTGCCTGACACGGCCCACTTCAATACCCCGCCCTCTGGCTTATCGTCGAACCGTTCCGCAATGACATTGTGCTAGTGCCGTGATTGCTCTGGTGGCTGGATTCAATCAATAAGTGCAATGACTATTTATGTAAACCTCAACCAAGAGTAGCGGCATTGCACCGCTACTCTTGATGATCTACAAGCAAGTTGGGTTATCAAAAAAACCGCATTGGGGAGTGAGCGAAAGAGTAAGGAGAATAATTGGGTGAGTACATCGGTTGCGACCAACTTGTAGATTGGGGAGAATAATTGAATGCTGAAACTCCTTGGCCAAAAAGTGACAGAAGACTCAGAAGGCTCAGAAGAGTGAAGTCGTCGACGGAATCAAACTCAGGATCAACAGTGAAACAGCTGTCATAGCTGCTTGATGCAGGTGCTTGGTAGGGCGTTGAATATGGCTGGTGGGTTTGGGTTTCTGCAGGAGGCGTGAAATCCAGCTCGAGCTCGTCTGCCCATGAGTCAACTAACTCATCCCAATTCAGTATGCTGAATTGACTGGTGAAAACCGGCGTCGATGCATAGGAAGGAGACAGCAAGTTCGCGAGAACAAAATCATCGATCAGATTATCAAGGAATATCACTTGAGAGCCGTCAGCTTCTGAAGAGCCGTCAGCTTCTGAAGAGCCGTCAGCCTCTGAAGAGCCATAAGAGTGGGGATTATTACGGTTAACTCCCTGCTCTTGCTCAGTATGTATAACATCGGGACCCCATAAACCGATATTTTCTCGGCTCTGAGTATCCATGTTGCCATTGTGCCACTCGCTGGTAGTTACATCATTCATGAGATCCCGAGCCGTACGGCGAGTAGAGGACGTGCCCAGTTCATTATTGATGTAGTTAATATCATAGTCACTGATGCTCGCCCGGCATGTTGGACAATGACTAGTCCCCTTCTCGAGAAGGTCTTTTACACAGTCGGAGTGGTAGGCATGGCCGCAGCTTAGGCGCACATTGCGTTTATCATGAGTAAAACAGAGGCCGTCGTTGCCATTCTCATCCGGGCTGAAAAGAGAAGGATCAATATCGTGTTCCAAACAAATGGCACAGCTGTGCATAGGGGCGTGTGTATGTGGGGTCAGATCTGGCACGGTTTATCTCCTTTGGGTGTTTGTCTATGCCATGTAAGACCTTGCCGCCCCCGGATTGTTCACTTCTTGCCAGACAGCCTTGTCAGTATTCATAACAGTCAGTCACTGCTGTGTGGTTGTTGCCCTGAAAGGCTGTAACACTACGGGTTTGTTGTTTGGCTTGAGGGTGGGATGTACCGAAAACGTGCTACCAGCAGAGCATCTGGGGATGATTGGAGCTGAAATTGGGGTGGTGGAATTGGTGTAATGTTTTGATTTTTCGGGCTTTTAAGAGCCTGAAGCCATTGGATATGGCCTCAGGCTATCTCATGAAGTGGTGGAGGCGGGGGGATTTGAACCCCCGTCCGCCGGCACTCTGCCCTTGGCTCTACATGCTTAGATCCGCCTTTGGTTTAGCTCTGTGCGATCCGGCTGGCGAGATTCACAAAGCGATCCTGGTAAGGTTTTGACTGCTCTTCGTCAGGCCCGAAGAAGGCAGCGATTCTGTTTAAAGTTGCGATCAGTACCAACCAACAGAAAAGTCAGAGTGATCGGGAGCAGACCGGTTTTAAGCGGCCAGAGCTCCTTGGTAGTTGTCGTCGTTGGCAACTAAAAGGTTTGTAGCAATTTGTTTTACGAGTACTGCTACGCACTCGACATGCACCTCGGGTTTCGTCACCGTCGTCGAATCCTAATCGCCCCCGGTAGTTTCGAAACCTGAAACTTGTCGCGTATTCTAAATGACGATCATAGGGTAGGGTCAATAGAAATTTTTGCTATAGATGCTTAGCCTGCATGAGATGGAAGTGTTGGAGTACAAAAAGGGAGCTGATCTGCTCCCTTTTTGTTGCTTATTGCATTTGGGGCGGTTGTTATCCGCGACCGAGTACCCGTTGTTTTTCTATGTTCCATTCGCGCTCTTTGGTTGTTGCACGCTTATCGTACTCTTTCTTACCGCGGGCAAGGCTCACCTGAGCCTTTACCAAGTGTTGTTTCCAGTACAGCTTGGTGCATACACAGGTTCTACCCGCCTGTTGGGTTTCCGCAAACAGTTTGGCCAACTCTCGCTTATGCAGAAGAAGCTTTCTGTCGCGACGAGGGTCCGCGATAACGTGGGTCGAGGCAGTTGGAAGTGGGGTGATCTGAGCGCCAATCAGCCAGGCTTCACCATCTTTAAGCAGCACATAGCTGTCTACCAGCTGGATTTTACCCTGCCGGAGGCTTTTTACTTCCCAACCACTCAGTGCTAACCCAGCCTCAAAAGTTTCTTCAAGGTGATAGTCGTGGCGAGCCTTCTTGTTAACAACGATGCTGGAATCACCAGCTTTTTTGGATTTCTTTGCCATAATGCCCGAATTATACGTGCCTGTAGCCCAAATGCTATGGTAGAACTTTCCTTAAGGTTTCTGTTTACCTTATTTAAAAACAGAGCCTTACGGCAGATTGCAAAGTGTTAGTGGTTGTACCTTATAAGTAAATAGATAGAATGGCAGTTTAGCGTGAGCTCTGTATGTTTTTGCGTGTATTTTTATAAAATTTTCCTGAACTAATAATATTTTTCCGAGGATTTTCATGGCCGATCAAGAAGCGGCACCCTCTGCTCAAACCTGGACTCATCGCTGGACGTTTGTTCTAGCCGCAGCTGGCTCTGCTATTGGTCTGGGTAATCTGTGGAAGTTCCCTTATATCACCGGCATAAATGGCGGTGGAGCATTTGTTCTTGTTTATCTGGTGTGTATAGCTCTTGTCGGTATACCCATCATGATGGCTGAAACGGCTCTTGGCCGACACGGTCGTCACAGTCCTATTAATAGTATGCGGGAACTTGCCCGTGAATCCGGTGCCAGTCGTTGGTGGGGAATGGTTGGCTGGATGGGAGCTTTTACCGGCTTTCTGATTCTCTCTTTCTATAGCGTTGTTGCTGGTTGGGCGATTGCTTACACCCTTGAAATGTTTGCGGGTGTTTTTCAGGGAATGACGCCCGCTGAGGTTGGCGGCAATTTTGAAAGCCTGCTGGGTGATCCCGTAAAACTCACTATCTGGCATACCGTGTTTATGGTTATGACGGGGGTTGTGATAGCTCGTGGTATCCATAAGGGGCTGGAAAGCAGCGTGCGGATTATGATGCCAGCGTTGTTTGTCTTGCTGTTGGCTGTGCTGGGATACAGCGTGGTGGAGTCCGGGCACTTTATGGAAGGCGTTAACTTTATGTTTGCCTTCAACCCTGAAGACTTGAGTTGGGATGCTGTACTTGCTGCCATGGGGCATGCTTTCTTCACTCTGAGTTTGGGTATGTGCACCATCATGGCTTACGGTGCTTATATGCCTAAGAAGGCCTCTATCAGTCGAACAGTTGGTTCGGTTGTCGTTCTCGATACCTTTATTGCTCTGGTTGCTGGTCTGGCCATTTTCCCATTGGTATTCGCTAATAATATGGAACCAGGTGGTGGCCCCGGCCTCTTGTTTGTCACTCTAACTTCAGCTTTCGCCAACCTGCCGGGTGGACAGATTTTTGGTGGAATCTTCTTCCTGTTGGTTGTTTTGGCCGCCTTGAGTTCTTCCATTTCACTGGTTGAGCCAACTGTAGCCTGGGTTATAGAGCGCTTCCCTGTAAGCCGTGCTGCAGCAACATCTGTTTATTGCGCACTGGTGTGGTTATTCGGCCTTGGTACAGTTCTGTCGTTTAATGAGTGGTCCGGCGAAAGTGCGCAGATATTCGGTATGACATTCTTTGAATTTATCGATTATCTCACTGCCAATATCACATTGCCTCTGGGTGGGTTGCTGATAGCCGTCTTTGCGGGTTGGACGATGAAGCGCTCTTATATCTACAAAGAGCTCAATCTTTCCCTTGGAGCATTCAATCTCTGGCGTGCTATGTGCCGGGTTATCGCACCAATCTGTGTTGTGGTGATTTTCTACTTCTCCACAATCGAAGAGCCACTGATGGAACTGCTTGGAATGGCCGGACAGTAAGGAAATAGAAGTTCTGTGAAAAAAGTACAACGCTCTGCATTGGTTATGCATTCCGCAGAGAATATGTATCGGCTGGTTAACGATGTAGAGTCTTACCCTGGTTTTCTGCCCTGGTGTGCCGGGGCAGAACTTCTTGAGAGTTCTGATACTGCTCTGGAGGCTCGTGTCAATGTTAGCCGTGGTGGTGTATCGGGAAGTTTTGTTACCCGCAATACTATGAGGCCTGGCGAGCATATTGAAATTACCCTGAAAGATGGACCTTTCACCGCGCTGACTGGAATCTGGACTTTCAAACCGCTTATGGAGGGAGCCTGCAAGGTCTCCCTCGATCTGGCCTTTGAAATGGACAGTAGTCTTTTAAAGTCTGCTGTTGGCAAAGTGTTTGAGCAGGTTGCATCAACCATGGTGGATGCATTCTGTAGCCGTGCTGATGAGGTGTATGGATAGTCCAATGAGCGGTAAAGAAATAGCAGTTGAAGTAGCCTTTGCATTACCAGATCGGCAGAAGATTATCAGCCTTCATGTGCCGGAAGGTACAACGTTGTTTGAAACGGCGGAGTTGTCTGGTATTTGTGATTACTTTCCAGATATCGATTTATCTGCATCTAAGATGGGGATTTTTGGGAAAACTGTTGCGAAACCGACGGAGCAGGTTATCAAGGCGGGTGAGAGAGTTGAGATTTACAGAGCACTGATTGCTGACCCTAAAGAAGTTCGCCGCAAACGAGCAGAAAAAGCAAAAGCTGCTAAAACTGCAGAGTAAGTTTTGGAAGTGAATAAAAAAACCGGACACTGTCCGGTTTTTTTTATATCTGAGGTTCTGGGATTTAGAGGTTAGAGCATCCAGTCGAACCAAGAACCTTCTTCGTCTTTGGCAGCTTTTTCCGCCTTGTTTTTTGCGTCTTTAGCATCGGCGCTGGCGGCTTTGCGAACCTGATCATCAACACTGTTGTCGTTTCCGCCTGGGCGCACATCCCCTTCAAAGTAAGACAGGGTGTTACCGTTAAAAAATACGCTCAAAGTCTGTTGAGTGCGCTGCTGGCCACCAGGCTGGAAGCTGTAAATGTAATCCCAGCGAGACGCGTTGTAAGTGTCGGGCAATAGTGGCTCGCCCATAACAAACTTAACCTGCTCACGAGTCATCCCCGGACGCAGCTGGTTAACCATGTCCTGAGTGATAACATTGCCTTGCTGAATATCAATTTTATAGGCGCCCGGAAAGCTCAGAAGTTTGGCGTTATTATCTGAAAACCAGGAACACCCACCCATAAGGGCTGCTGAAAGAACCAGGGCGAACGTTGCCTTTTGCTTTTGCATCGTCTACTGACTTCCACTATCTTGGACGGAAATGAGATAATCCCCAGCTTATTACATCTCCAGGGGTTTAGAAAGGGATACTTGGGTGGAAAATCAAGAGCTTCGTAAGGTTGGATTAAAGGTCACATTGCCCCGGGTCAAGATTTTGCAGATTCTGGAGAATTCTGCAGATCGGCATATGAGCGCGGAAGATGTTTATAAAGCGTTGATTGAGGCTGAGGAAGATGTTGGCCTTGCAACGGTCTATCGAGTACTGACTCAGTTCGAAAGTGCCGGACTTGTAATTCGCCATAACTTTGATGGCGGGCATTCGGTATTTGAACTTGCCAGCGGTGAGCATCATGATCATATGGTGTGCATGGATACCGGGCAGATTATTGAGTTTCGGAATCAGGAGATTGAGAAGATTCAGCATATTATTGCTGAAGAGCATGGTTACGACTTGGTGGATCATAATCTTGTTTTGTATGTGAAAACCAAATCGGAATGATCTCTTTCTAACCGGCCTGATGAAAAGAGGATACAGAGGGTGGGAACCCTCTGTATGTTTAGAGCGCGGACTACCTTAATACTCCAGTGAGGTTATCCAGTAATTTGATCTGTTGTTGAGTGGCTGCGCCGACAGTTTCAGACATTGTGTTTAACGAAAATTCCAGTTGCGCACCTGTCAGACCTGGCTTTTTAAGTAAGTGGCTGTATTTCAGGTAGAATTGTTTGGTGTACTCGAATGCGTTAAAGGCTGCGTAAGGTGCCATCAGTCTGGCCATAACTGGATTTTTAAAACCTGTTATGTAGTCAAACTTATCAAAAGTATGGAAGTCCCTCTTCCATAGCCCTTTGGCCATGACTTGATAACGATGCTGAGCCGTTTTCACAGTTTCGGTGGTTTGCAGTTCTTTCAGTGCACTGAAGAGCTCGGAGTCTGTTTTATATCTATTAAGTCTTGGGGTCACGGCCTGTTGATAAAAGACAATGCCGTCAAAGGCTTCAGCATGACTGATGTACATGTTTTCTGCGATGGGCATCAGCTCGCGTTTATGGTCTTCGCTTAAAACACCGTAGCTGTCCAGAGAGTGAACAATGGCAGACCAGAACACGGGAATGTAAAAAATTTCCCGAACATCGTCGTGACCTCGTTTGAAACACTCATAGCTATAAAGTCTTTGTCCCATATGGTGATCCATTTCTACCAACCGGTTGACGATACTATTGACCATCTCTTCGGTAATAATTCCTTCTAATTGACTCATATCTGTTGGGGCTTGATATGTGTCCAGCTGAGTTTCGTTCCCTGGATTCAGAATCATATAGAGGAATCCCAACATACGAACCTGTAAGTCCTGAATGTAGAGCCCTCTCAACATATCCACGATAGGATTGGGATGTATAATTGAGGGGGAGTTATAAAATGCCGGAAATAAACTTGGGTCATTAAAATATGTTGTTAAATATTTCAATTGAATCAATAGACCTTCTATGAGTTCTTTATCTGCTCCAATTTTCTTCAGGCGTTCATAGCGTAATGTTTGCGTATGGTCATAGGTTTGAATGTCATAAATGATCTGATGGACACGACTATTCTTTATCTCTGGGCTCATAGTGTTTTGATTGTTAGCCTCAGCCAGGTATGAAAATATCATTAGCAATACTGTAATAATCAGGTTTTGGCAGGTGTGTTTCATAGTGACCTCTTAAAATTGCTTCCAGTTGATTGCTGGCATACCTGCCATAACTCTTAGAATCTGGGCCGCATATCCAACTTGGAGTTCGATAATTCGGTCTGGGATTAGGGGTTCTTTCCTGTTAATTATTTGAGTGCTAATGACATTAGCCAGAAATTCAGAGGAAACACTGGCATCATCGTTGTAAGCAAGTGCCTCACATTGACTTGTGTTTCCATGTATTTTTCGTCGTTCTAAATAGTGGAGGCAGGTTCTTACTGTCCAAAGTCTTGATACATCTGCCAGCTGTTTGACCCCTTGTTTTACCAAGTCTCGTAGCTCTTTATATTGGTAGAGGTCGTTGAAGACAGCTGTCATTGCAATTGACATCTGAACCTCTGAATTGTCGTTGTTCAGGGTAAGCAGGGCAGAACTGTGTGTTGACAGGGTTTCATGTAATGCCGCCATTAACGGCTCAAGTGCCCCTTGTTCGAGAAGAACCTGTTTAAGACTGTCTTTTTGGGTTTTGGCGCTGGTGCTTGCTAAGCCTGTAAGAGTATTACTCATTTTGTTGTGAGTAATGGCGTTAGAAAAGGATGTTTCTTTTGGCAGGCCCAGAGAAATATCTCCTAAACCGCGTTCAGGGTTCAGGTAGATATGCAGCATTATCAGTTCGGCGTAGATTTTGGAGAAATCCCCCAAGCTCTCTTTTTGTTGGGAAGCTCCAGAAAGGCGCATTGCAAAAGTGTTAATGACATCCTCTGGGACGTTGTTGACGTTTATAATTTCTCTAATGAATTTCTCGTCAAAATTTAATCTCAGTGTGGCTGTCCGCACTCTCCAGTATTCTTTGTTATGGTCTAGCTGAAGCAGTTCGTTGGAAAGTGTGTTTAGTTTTTGATCAAGACTCTGGCCGCCAGTGGTATCGGGGTTGCTCTCATCGTAGGTATCTGACCCCGTAGTAGATGATTGTTCATACTGTGCTTGCTCATCTCTGGCCTCTTGGTTGTAAGTGAGAGCTTTTTCTACGCTCTTTTTCTGCCTTCCCTGGATGGCGTTGTTTATTCCCTTTTTCCAGTCTTCCTGGTCGATCACTTCATTAACAATAGCTTTTGCTCCATCAAAAACTTGGATCAGCTCTCTATCCAGCTTCTTCAAGTGGCCTGCGATAGCCTGATCTGTTTCTTTTTGCTGTTCTTGTATGTCAGAAAGATCTAGATATTCGGTCGTATCTATCTGGCCAAAGCCGGGAATAACATCTGCCCATCGGGCAACTTCTTGGGATAAGGTCTCTTTAGCTGTTTCGAAATCGCTATTGGCGTAGGCAAGCAGCGATGCAGTAGCAAAGGCCGTAAAGAAAGTGAGTGCTTTCTTTAGGTGTTTTTTTCCCATGGTTTCCCTCTTGTCTATCAAGTCGTGAACTGAACTCGTTAGACAGAGGGGAGAAGGAAATTATGCTAACCAGAGTGTTAGTTCAGGCAACAGATTCTGCGGGAGTGGAACGGGTAATCATCTCTTGGGCATGGGCCAGGGTCTGGTCAGTGATTTCCAGCCCTCCCAGCATGCGGGCAACTTCATAAGTGCGTTTGTCATCTTTGAGTGTTGATATTCTGGTGCTGGTACTGTTTTTACCCAGCTTCTTGCTGACATGCAGGTGAGTGTGTCCCTGTGATGCTACTTGTGGCTGGTGGGTCACACACATAACTTGACCTTGCTCGCCAAGTTCTCTCAATAGGCGACCGACAATTTCTGCTGTTCCACCGCCAATGCCCACATCCACCTCATCAAATACCAGAGTAGAAATGCCAGAAGTGCGGGCAGTAATCACTTGTATGGCCAGGCTGATGCGAGAAAGTTCACCACCAGAGGCGACTTTGTCCAAAGGCTTGGGAGCTGAACCGGGGTTTGTAGTGACAAGGAAACGAATATCTTCCATTCCATGATTGCGAGGCGTTGTCTCTTGAGTGCTGAATTCGACCTCAAACTTACCTTTCGGCATGCCCAGTTCATGGATGTGCTTGCTAACAGCTTTGTTTAGTTTTCCAGCGCCTTTGGTTCGTTTGTCGGTCAGCTTCTTGGCAGTGGTGAAGTAGTCTTGTTCCAAAGCTGAAAGCGACTGTTCCAGCTCTTCAAGTTTTTCATCGCCCCATTGAAGGCTTTCCAGCTCGTGTTGCAGTTCTGTATGAAAATTATGCAAAGCATCGGGTTGCACATGGTGCTTGCGTGCCAGGGTATAAGTTGCCGACAGTCGTTCAGTAATATCTGCCAGCCGAACTGGGTCTGCCTCAAAGTTGTCAACAAACCGGTTCATCTCGCCAATAGCTTCTTCTACCTGAATCTGTGCGGTGGAAAGCATTTCTATGGTGTCTTGCAATACTGGAATATCTAATCCCAGATCAACCAGCAATTGCTGGCACACGGTAAGACTGTGAAGAATATTGCCGCTGTCGTTTTCTGAGCAGAGGTTTAAAACCTGTTGGCAGGTGTGAAGGTTCGTTTCAGCATTGGACAATTGCTTTTGTTCGTTTTCGAGCTCTTCAACCTCGCCTTTAGAAATAGAAAGGCGATCCAATTCTTCAACTTGATACTGCAATAACTGAAGGCGGGCGTCTTGTTCTTGCCCTCTGCTTTTTAATTCTTCAAGTTGGTCTTTCTGGTGTTTCCATTCTTGCCAGAGGTGTGAAACCTTTTTTTCAAGTTCGGAGCAGCTTGCATACTCATCCAGAAGTTTTTGGTGTGTGGCCGGGCGAAGCAAGGACTGCTGTTCGTGTTGAGCGTGAATATCTACCAACATTTCTCCTAGCTGGCGCAAGTCGGAGAGTGGTGAAGGTGTGCCATTAATATAGCCTCGGCTTCGGCCTTCTTTGGTGATCACCCGTCGTAAAATGCACTCGCCATCAATATCCAGTTCTTTCTTTTGCAGCCATTTGCTGGCTTCGGGAAGATTGGAGATTTCAAAAGTTGCCCGAATATCCGCTCGCTCGCACCCTGGGCGAACACAGTCGTTGCCAGCTCTGGCTCCAGTAGTCAGGGAGAGGGCGTCCAGCATAATGGATTTTCCAGCGCCGGTTTCACCAGTAATAACGGTCATACCTTTGGGGATCTCAAGCTCAAGTTGATCCACAATGGCGTAATGGCTGATAGACAGATGGGTGAGCATGGGAGAGGTCCCGACTATGTACCTGTTTATTTATACAGTAATCGTCAAGTGCAGTGAGTTCAATCCCTTAATCCGAAAAATCCTTGCGAATACCCTTGAATGTTCTGGGGGAGTCCCCAATATATGCGCAATAGTTTTTTATGAACCGTTGCGCGATGCTGTTCCTTAGATGAGGAAACCAGCTGCAGGATGGGAGTTGCAGGATGACTGAAGATCAAAATAAAACCGGTGAGCAGGTTGAAGAAACCGTAGCTCCTGAAACTGCAGAAACAGTTGCTGAAGATGCGACTGTTAGCGAGGATGCTGTCGTTGAAGAAGATTCTCTTGCTGCGCTTCAGAATGAGCTTGTTCGTGCTCAGGATGATTTAACCAAGGCTCAGGAGCAGGCATTGCGTGCTGTTGCCGAAGCTCAGAACGTAAAACGTCGTGCTCAGCAGGATGTGGAAAAAGCCCACAAGTTTGCTCTGGATAAGTTTGTTGAGTCCCTGCTTCCAGTAGTAGACAGTTTGGAAAATGGTTTGAAAAGTGTTGAGTCCAGCGATGATGCCCACGATGCCATGCGTGAAGGTATGGAACTCACTCTGAAGCTGTTTGTGGATACTCTGGCTAAGCATCAGGTTGAACAGTTAAATCCTGTTGGCGAGTCTCTGGATCCTAATTTTCATCAGGCTATAACCATGGTTCCAAATCCCGATATGGAGCCAAACACTGTAATGGATGTTATTCAGAAGGGTTACACTCTCAATGGGCGTGTTGTGCGCCCTGCAATGGTTGTGGTTTCCAAAGCACCTTGATTGACTCAATCTGATTTTTTGCACTCAGTCCAAGTGACTTAAGTCTTGGGCTGGGTGACACCCTCCAAAGTTCAATTCTTCCCTTCTGTCAATGGAACGTCCTTTTTGAAATAAAATTTCATTGCAGGGTGGTTTTATATATCTCAAGTGAATATCGCACACCTTTTGAGATTTCCATTTAATGGGTTTTGCTGATCATTTTTTCCTTAACCTTTCAATTAGCACTGGTTTTTATAAGCACAGTTTTATGTATGTGGATTTCAGCAGGGAGAACTCTGCATGAGCGTGATAAGGGATTTCTTCAAGGCGCTTGGTGGTGACCATAAGCTGATAGGTCGACTTCAGGATGGCGTTACCATCGCCCAGCACAAAAATATACCCGACGAGGTTCTGGAAGGTATCTATGGAATAGCTTATGGCTATTTCCAGACTGGGAAATACAAAGAAGCCCACGATATGTTCCTGTATCTCAGTTTTCACAATCACAACAGCGCAAAATATCTTGCCGGGTTAGGGGCCGCATGCTTTCGAATGGGAAAGCCGGAGCAGGCCATAGAGCCTCTGAAAAATGCTACGAAAATGGATAAGGCCGACCCGGGTCCAGCCTTGAATCTTGCCCATGCCTTTGAGGCTATGGGGGAGACAGGCAAAGCCCGCTCCGCACTGAGTATGGTGATTTCCCGCTGCGAGGGAAATACATCTTATAAGCCGCTTATGCAGGTGGCCCAAGCCATGCTCCAAAACAACGCACCCGATTTAGACCAGAAGTAAGGGAGACGACTCATGGCTGGTGTAGGTGGAATAGGTCAGAACCAAACGCAACAAACGGAATATCTCCGTCATGCGGAACAGACCCAGCGTGCAGATCAGGCCTCAGCAGGAAATGCTGCCGGTTCAGTAACGGTTAGTTACTATGAACCCGGGATGCAGGCGAAAGGGGCGGATGGTCGTGTTGTTCCCCTTGCTGCTCCCGATGCGGGTGCTACGCAGGGCATGGGTAAAATGGATACCAACGAACTCAGTGCTATGCTGAGTGGTTTGCGGGCTGATAATGAAGACGCTATGCAGAAAGCCAGTGAAGAAGCCGCACTGGCCAGCAAGGAAAAAGTGAAGTCTGCCCGGGATAAAAGAATTCAAGAGTTGGAGAAGGCGCTCGAGCCTCCTCCAAAGAAGAATAAAAAGTGTGCTGCCGCGAAAATAGTTATTGGCGCCATGCTGCCTGGTGTAGGTACGCCTCTGATGGTTCAGGGCATCAAGGAATTGAAGGCCTATAACAGTGAAGTGAAGTCCGTGAATGGTGAGCGTAACTTGGTGATGCAACAGCACTTCCAGCAAAATCACGGGGAAGTGAAAGAGTTTAACAAAGAGTACACCAAGGATTACACAGACAGCGATTACCAAGTGAAGGGTGGCAAGGTCGGTAATCGTATTAATCCCGATCAGCACATAGCCAAGTTGGAAGACATGAAGAGCCGTGGTGTGATTGATGAAAGTGGATTCCAGGAGCTCAAAGGCCTCGTTGAGGAAGGAGCCAAGCCCAGAGAAGTCTATGAAGCCTTCCTTGGCATGGCGATAGAGGGAAAGGTTAATGGGGAGGCTGCTTCTATCCATGGTGAAAATGCTTCCAGAGGCGCCACCGAGGCTGTTGGTGAGGCTGTTGGTGAGGCTCCTTCCGATGATGGTTCTGTTACTGAGGCATCTGCCTCTGATACCTTGGCTGAAGCTGCAGAAATAGAAGAAGATCAGGGGTTTCAGCAATTTCTGGCTGAGTTGGCTATGATGATGGAAGAGCAGGAAGAGGGCTTTCGTCAGATAGAGGAAGACCTGACCAGCGGCGCATCTCTAGCTCTTTCCGGTGCGCAGGATATGCAAATGCAGCAAAGTATGACCATGCGTCACATATAAGACCTGCAGTTCTTCAATGATCCTGTACAAATGATCTTCCCATTCCTTGACCTTCTTTGAGAGGTCTCTGCCTGTCCAGGACGCGCCTGCTTAACGCCTCTGTCATAAGAAAAAATAAAAAAATCGAAATTAAAGCCTTGAAAAGGTTTTACCTCGTTCCCATATATCCAGCCAGATGGTCAGTGGAGTTATAACGACAGGCTCCCAAAGCTGGCCCGGGTAAAAGCCCCAGATTTTTTCGCCTTCGCCAATAGCTTCTATCAGAAAGGGTTGGTGTGGGTTCGGGGGCAGGCACAAACGGCCCCCATAATATTTGAATTTTTACACCATCTTTAAACGTTTTTCGGAGAGTATTTCGATGAGCAACAGCAAAATTATCGGTATCGATCTGGGTACCACCAACTCTTGTGTATCCGTACTGGATGGCGACAGTGTAAAGGTTATTGAGAATGCTGAAGGTGCTCGTACTACACCTTCCATCATTGCCTACACCGATGATGGTGAGATTCTGGTAGGTATGCCAGCCAAGCGTCAGGCGGTAACAAACCCAGACAGCACTCTGTTTGCTATCAAGCGTCTGATCGGCCGTCGCTTCGAAGATAAAGAAGTTCAGAAAGACATCGAAATGGTGCCTTACAAGATTGTTAAGGCTGACAATGGTGACGCATGGGTTGAAGTAAAAGGTGACACCATGGCTCCTCCTCAGATCTCTGCTGAGATTCTGAAGAAGATGAAGAAGACCGCTGAAGATTACCTCGGTCACGGTGTTACCGAAGCTGTTGTCACTGTTCCAGCCTACTTCAACGATGCTCAGCGTCAGGCGACTAAAGACGCCGGCCGTATCGCTGGCCTGGAAGTGAAGCGTATTATCAACGAGCCAACAGCTGCGGCACTGGCTTACGGTCTGGACAAAGCCAAAGGCGACCAGACTATTGCTGTATACGACCTGGGTGGTGGTACTTTCGATATCTCTGTTATCGAAATTGCTGACGTTGACGGTGAGCACCAGTTTGAAGTGCTGTCTACCAACGGTGACACCTTCCTGGGCGGTGAAGACTTCGACATGCGCCTGATCAACTTCCTGGCTGACGAATTCAAGAAGGATCAGGGTATTGATCTGAAAGGTGACCCTCTGGCCATGCAGCGTCTTAAGGAGGCTGCCGAAAAAGCCAAGATCGAGCTGTCTTCTGCGACTCAGACTGACGTAAACCTGCCTTACGTCACTGCAGACGCAACTGGTCCTAAACACCTGAACGTAAAAGTCACCCGCGCCAAGCTGGAATCTCTGGTTGAAGACCTGGTCGAGCGTTCTCTGGCTCCTGTACGACAGGCTGTTAAAGATGCTGACCTGAGCGTTTCCGACATCGACGAGGTCATCCTGGTGGGTGGTCAGACCCGTATGCCTCTGGTTCAGTCCAAGGTGATGGAGTTCTTCGGCAAAGAAGCTCGTAAGGACGTTAACCCAGACGAAGCTGTGGCTATGGGGGCTGCTCTGCAGGGCGGCGTATTGTCTGGCGATCGTACTGATGTTCTGCTGCTGGACGTAACTCCACTGACGCTTGGTATCGAGACCATGGGCGGCGTGATGACGCCTCTGATCGAGAAGAACACCACAATCCCAACCAAGAAATCTCAGGTGTTCTCCACTGCGGAAGACAACCAGGCTGCGGTAACTATTCACGTACTGCAGGGCGAGCGTAAGCAAGCCCACGGCAACAAGTCTCTGGGGCAATTCAATCTGGAAGGCATTCCTGCGGCTCAGCGTGGCATGCCACAGATCGAAGTATCCTTCGACCTAGATGCTAACGGTATTCTGAACGTGTCTGCCAAGGACAAGAATACTGGTAAAGAGCAGTCCATCGTGATCAAGGCTTCTTCCGGTTTGTCCGATGAAGAAATCGATCAAATGGTACGCGACGCTGAAGCGAATGCGGAAGAAGACAAAAAGTTTGAAGAGCTGGCTGGTGCCCGTAACCAGGCAGATGCCATGGTTCACGCGACTCGCAAGACTCTGGAAGAAGCTGGTGACAAGGCTTCCGAAGAAGAGAAGAATGCAGTTGAAGCAGCCATCAAAGAGCTGGAAGACGCTGTAAAGGCTGACGACAAAGACGCTATCGAAGCCAAGACCCAGGCTTTGGTTCAGGCTTCCGGACCTTTGGCTCAGAAGATGACTGATGACGCTGGTGCTCAGGCTCAGCCGGGTGCGGAAGCTCAGGCTGATGACGCAGCAGCTAAGGACGATGACGTTGTTGACGCTGAGTTCGAAGAAGTGAAAGACGACAAGAAGTAAGTCGCTCTCTCATGTCACTCTACTAGAGAGTGAATTGCACGCGCGGGAGTTCACTCCCGCGTTTGCGTAGATGGTTTATGCAAAAACTGTGTAAAAGCAGTAAAGAATTTTCAGCTTGGCACCAGGTTTAAAACGGTTATGTCGAAAAGAGATTATTATGAGGTGCTCGGGATTGCCCGAGATGCCAGCGACAAAGAGATGAAAAAAGCTTATCGCCGTATGGCGATGAAGTTTCATCCTGACCGAAACCCTGGAGACAAAGACGCAGAAGAAAGCTTCAAAGAAGTGAATGAAGCTTTTGAGATGCTTTCCGACCCTCAAAAGCGTGCAGCTTATGATCAGTATGGTCATGCCGGTGTAGACCCAAGCATGGGTGGCGGTGCTGGTGGCTTTGGTGGTGGTTTCGGTGGCGGTGGTGCTGGTAACTTCGGCGATATCTTCGGTGATGTCTTTGGTGACATCTTCGGTGGCGGCGCAGGAGGTGGCGGCGGCCGCTCCAGCGTTCAGCGCGGTGCCGACTTGCGCTATTCCCTCGACCTGGACCTTGAAGATGCTGTTCGTGGCGTAGAAAAGAAAATCCGTATCCCAACACTGGTTGAGTGTGGAACCTGTGATGGCTCTGGTGCCAAAAAGGGTTCTTCTGCTGCAACCTGTGGCACCTGTCAGGGGCATGGTCAGGTGCGTATGCAGCAGGGCTTCTTTGCTGTTCAGCAGACCTGTCCTGAATGTCGTGGTTCTGGCAAGGTTATAAAGGACCCTTGTCGTGATTGTCACGGCGAAGGCCGGATTCAGGAATACAAGACACTGTCCGTTAAAGTGCCTAAGGGTGTGGATACTGGCGACCGTATTCGTTTGTCTGGTGAAGGTGAAGCTGGAGCTAATGGTGGACCAGCTGGTGATCTGTATGTACAGATTGATGTGCGTGAGCATGATATTTTCCAGCGAGATGGTAAGCACCTCTACTGTGAAGTTCCTGTGACCTTTACAGATGCAGCTTTGGGTGGTGAGTTGGAAGTACCAACTCTGGATGGCAAAGTTAAGCTGAAGATCCCACCTGAGACTCAAACTGGCAAGATGTTCCGTTTGCGTGGCAAGGGTGTTGTTCCTGTTCGTGGAGGCAACCAGGGCGATCTTATCTGTAAGGTTGTTGTGGAAACTCCTGTGAAGCTAACGTCCCGACAAAAAGAGCTGCTGGGAGAATTGCAGCAGACTTTTGAAGGCGACCACAAACACTCCCCACAGAAGCGCAGCTTCTTTGACGGTGTCAAGAAATTCTTTGACGGAATGACTTCCTGATAGTGCTGGCTGCCTGAAGAAATCAGGCAGCCTCTTTCGCTTTTTCTTTTGTTCTTCTCTTCACTTTTTCGGCTCTTTCGCAGGTTGGCTGATCATTTCTGAGCCTCTTGTCGAATTTTCAGATACAGATATTCAAGATCGTTATAGCCATAAGCCTTATAGACAATGCGCTTGATAACACCATTGAAAGCCTCGATTTTTGCACTGGTTATACGATGATGGCAATATGAAAGAAGGCCTTCTCTTGCCCTGTCCAACCCTTTGGCAAAGCGTTTCAGCTCGACAATGCCTGTCTCTTTGGCCAATTCAATCCACCTATCGAGAAACTTACTGGCGCACCCTTTATAGGTATACGTCCACAGCTGTTTAAGCATGTCTTTCAGAATGTAGGCCTGAAACAAGTCCTCGTTCATGGCAAGCAGTTCCTTCAGGCTGCTTTCCCTCTTGGGTGTGAGGTTCTCTGGATTCCTGAATAGATTGAAACGCTGCCCCTTTATGAAAGGCTTATCCTCAGCTTCAGCCTGCCGCCATTCCCGGCGACGGATTTTGTCTATCACCTCTTTGTAGTTGGCGATAGGAGCCAGCCCAGGAGGTGTGATGGTTTCAAAATGCTTGCAGTGTGAGCAGCGCCCTTGGTAAACAGTGAAATGCAACTGCACACTGAGGGTGCCCAGCGGCAAGTCCAGCACAGTTCGCTCTGCCTCCCTCATCTTCCCCATAGCGTTGTGGCACTGACTGCATTTCAGTTGCTGTAGACGACCATCTCTGCGCAGATAAACTGTTGCGCTGGAATTATCCCAGTCGATATCTATATGGTCGATTACCCAGCCAAGAAATGAGAACATAGGGCGGAGTGAGGGTGTTGCAGACATGTACTGATCCTTCAGTAAAGTTGATCCGTTCAAATCAATCTTTTCCTGAAGGCTATTTCTGTTTCAACCCCTCACTTTCTTCAGCCAACCTGAGAAAGCCCCACATTTCCTCCGTGGATTCGATTAGGGTTAGGCAATCTCTACACTGGAAGCCTGAAACTGCTGCGGAGGTGTGACATAAGCATCTTGTGCGGCAATGAGTTGCAGTTCACGGCTCTTGGTTGCCCAAGTCTTTTCAAACAACGCAAAAATGGCGCCTGCCGTATGTTCCAGGGTTTTCTTCAGGTTCCGGGTGCGTAGATATTTCGCCAGGAATACCGCAGTTGTTGCATCTCCGGAACCATTAACCGGATAGGGGAACTCAAGGCGTGGGGTTGCAATAATCCAGGCTTCGTTTTTATCCACAGCCAGCATTTCAATAACGCCGGGCTGAGCGTCGGTGCGGGTCAGGCTGGTAACCAGTACTTTTGATGGGCCGATTTCTTGCAGTTCTTTAACGGCTTTCAGGGCATCTTCCAGAGTGTTAACTTTGTGGCCGGTCAGAATCTCCAGCTCAAAGTGATTCGGAGTAAGAATGTCCGCGCGCTGCAAAACCTTATCCCGGAAGAGCTCAGGAATACCTGTGCGTACAAAAATGCCTCGGTCGGTATCACCAATAACCGGGTCGCAGCAATAGAGGGCTTCTGGGTTTTCTGATTTTACTTTATCAACAGCATCAAGAATGGCTGAACCCAGTTCAGGGGCTCCCATGTAACCAGAGAGTACAGCTGTGCACTCTTTTAAAACACCACGGTCTTCTATTCCTGCAATCACTTCACTGATTGTGCCGGGCTCAAAAACCGGGCCACGCCAGGAACCATGGCCTGTGTGGTTGGAAAACATAACCGTATGAACCGGCCAAACCTCAAAGCCCATGCGTTGAAGGGGAAAAACGGCAGATGCGTTACCTGCATGGCCGTATGCGACATGGGATTGAATAGACAGAATATTCATACCAGCAAAGCGCTCATAGAAATAAGAGGAGTTGAGGGACAAGATTAGCGCTATGGTTCAAGAATTAATATGAATCTGAATCATGATTTCACCGCTTTTGTGGTTGCGGTATTTGCCTTGTGGCTTTGCGCTGCGATAATTGCCAGCGAGATAAGTACTTAGAAGACACTGTATAACAGGGCAATAGGATATAAAGATGACAAGAATAGCTGTAGTCGGCGCTGCCGGACGTATGGGAAAGGCCCTGATTCAGGCTGTTGTACAGGATGAAGTCACAACATTAACCGCAGCGACTGATCGTCCTGGCAGCTCAATGATTGGCGCGGATGTTGGCGAGCTGGCGGGTATCGGAAAACTGGGTGTTGAATTAAAAGAAGAACTGTCATCAGTGGTTGATGATTTTGATGTGCTGATTGATTTCACTACACCTGAAAGCACGATGAATCATGTTGCTATCTGTCGTGCTAACGGCAAAGGCATTGTCATTGGTACAACCGGCTTGGATGATACTCAAAAAAATACATTGAAAGAAGCTGGTAACACTATTTCCGTTATTTTTGCTCCCAATATGAGTGTGGGTGTAAATCTGATTTTCAAGCTGCTCGAAACCGCGGCCCGGGTTATGGGGGGTGAAAGTGATATCGAAATCGTTGAAGCCCACCACCGTCACAAAGTCGATGCTCCATCTGGTACAGCTCTGCATATGGGTGAAATTATCGCCGACACTCTTGGGCGGGATCTTAGCAAGTGTGCGGTATACGGCCGCGAAGGTTATACCGGAGCCCGTGACAAGGATACGATCGGTTTTGCAACAATTCGCGGTGGCGACATTGTTGGTGAACATAATGCCATGTTTATTGCTGAAGGTGAGCGGGTTGAAATTGGTATTCGCTCAGCCAGTCGGGCGACTTATGCAAATGGTGCTGTTCGCGGAGCAAAATGGTTGCAAGGGAAAAGTGCCGGGTTGTTCGATATGCAGGATGTTCTTGATCTGCGTTGATTGCTTATAGGGTATTAACCGAATTGATGTAGGTATAAATAGACGGTTTGGCGCATTTTTGTTAGGATGCGTGAAATTTGCCTTGGGCATGGCAGGATGCCGGCCCCGATGAGCAGCTTTAGTAAGAAGAATACAAATAAATCAGAGGCGAGATGGAACTTGGTTGCATCTCGCTTTTTTGCGGACTGAATATGACAACAGCAGCGTTGTGCAGCAGGAGGACGCTTTGAGCAGGACGGCCATACTTGCTCTTGAGGACGGCAGCATTTTCCATGGTATCGCCATCGGCAGTGATGGAGAAACCAGTGGTGAAGTAGTCTTCAATACCGCAATGACCGGGTACCAGGAAATTCTTACCGATCCCTCCTATGCCCGACAAATTGTAACTCTCACTTATCCTCATATCGGCAATACCGGAACCACTCCGGAAGATGAAGAAGCCAGTCAACTCTGGTCTGCCGGTCTTGTTATCCGTGATCTCCCCCTTCTTGCCAGTAATTGGCGTAATTCCCAGCCCCTTGATGAATATCTCGAAAGCAACAATGTTGTTGCCATTGCAGATATTGATACCCGGCGTTTGACTCGTATTCTCAGAGAGAAAGGCTCTCAGAATGGAGCCATTGTTGCTGGTGCGGGAGCGACAGAAGAAAGGGCACTGGAACTGGCCAAAGCATTTCCAGGCTTGAAAGGCATGGATCTGGCGAAGGACGTGACGGCTCAGGAGAATTACTCCTGGACAGAAGGTGTCTGGGAACTTGAATCTGATAGCCATATAGATCGAGCAAGCTCTTCACGCTTCCATGTTGTGGCTTACGATTTTGGCGTAAAGCGTAACATTCTGAGAATGTTGGCAGAGCGTGGTTGCCGACTAACTGTTGTTCCTGCAACAACGCCTGCGAAAGATGTTCTGGCACTGAACCCTGATGGAGTTTTCCTGTCCAACGGCCCTGGTGACCCGGAGCCTTGTGACTATGCGATTACAGCCATTCGCGAGATTCTTGAAACAGGCCTGCCTGTGTTTGGTATCTGTCTTGGACACCAGCTTCTAGCTCTGGCATCCGGTGCCAAGACCGAGAAAATGAAGTTTGGTCATCATGGTGCGAACCATCCCGTGCAGGATCTTGATTCCGGTGTGGTAATGATCACCAGCCAGAACCACGGGTTTGCTGTTTCAGAAGATAATTTGCCTGAAAATCTGCGGGCAACCCACAAATCTTTATTTGATGGGTCTTTGCAGGGAATTGAGCGTACAGATGTGCCTGCATTCAGCTTTCAGGGGCACCCGGAAGCCAGTCCAGGACCTCATGACGTTGCACCGTTGTTTGACAGATTTGTCAGCGAGTTGGAAAAGCGACGATAGTCGATTGTGGTGCCAGCAAAGCGGCTGGCACCATAGCGACCAGGTATAACGTTGCGGCCAAAGGCTTTTTTACCCGCACCGCGTGAACAGAGCTCAACGAAACAAATACAGAGCGCAGAAGAAGATATCATGGCGAAACGGACAGACATCAAAAGCATTCTGATTCTTGGCGCTGGCCCTATTGTTATTGGGCAAGCTTGTGAATTTGACTACTCCGGTGCTCAAGCCTGTAAGGCTCTGCGGGAAGAGGGGTATCGAGTTGTTCTGGTGAACTCTAACCCGGCCACCATTATGACCGACCCGGTGATGGCAGATGCAACTTACATTGAGCCTATCCGCTGGGAAACTGTAGAAAAAATCATTGAAAAAGAGCGTCCCGATGCAGTGTTGCCGACTATGGGCGGTCAAACGGCGCTGAACTGTGCTCTCGATCTTGAAAGCCACGGTGTGCTTGAAAAGTACGGCGTTGAAATGATCGGTGCCAACGCTGAGACTATTGATAAAGCAGAAGACCGCAGTAAATTCGATGTGGCCATGAAGAATATTGGCCTTGAGTGTCCGCGCGCTGGTATCGCTCATAATATGGAAGAAGCCTATGGCGTTCTCGCTATGGTTGGTTTCCCCTGTATTATCCGCCCTTCGTTTACCATGGGTGGAACCGGTGGTGGTATCGCCTATAACAAGGATGAGTTCGAAGAGATCTGTACCCGCGGTCTTGACCTTTCCCCAACCAGTGAGTTGTTGATTGATGAATCATTGATTGGCTGGAAAGAGTATGAGATGGAAGTTGTTCGAGATAAAAACGACAACTGCATTATTGTCTGTGCCATCGAAAACTTTGATCCAATGGGTGTGCACACCGGTGATTCCATTACCGTTGCACCAGCCCAGACTCTGACAGACAAAGAGTATCAAATTATGCGTAACGCCTCTCTGGCGGTATTGCGCGAAATTGGTGTGGAAACTGGTGGCTCCAACGTTCAGTTCGGTATTAATCCAGATGATGGCCGTATGGTTATTATCGAAATGAACCCGCGTGTATCTCGCTCCTCTGCTCTGGCTTCCAAGGCAACAGGTTTCCCCATTGCTAAAGTCGCTGCGAAGCTGGCTGTGGGTTATACGCTGGACGAGCTGCAGAATGATATTACTGGCGGTGTAACGCCGGCATCGTTTGAGCCGGCTATTGATTACGTCGTTACCAAAATTCCACGTTTTGCTTTTGAGAAGTTCCCTCAGGCTGATGCCCGCCTGACCACGCAGATGAAATCTGTGGGTGAGGTTATGGCCATTGGTCGTACTTTCCAGGAGTCCATGCATAAAGCTTTACGTGGCTTGGAAGTTGGCGTGGCGGGCTTTGATCCCGTTGTAGATCTGAATGATCCGGGTGCTGAAAACCGTATTCGTGAAGAGTTAATAACTCCTGGGGCAGAACGTATTTGGTATCTGGCTGATGCTTTCCGTATCGGTTTGACTCTGGTCGATATTTTCAAACTGACCAAGATCGACCCATGGTTTCTGGTTCAGATTGAAGATCTTCTCAATGATGAAGCAGATGTTGCTGCAAGCAAGCTGGAAGATCTGACATATGACATTTTGCGCAAGCTTAAGCGCAAGGGTTTCAGTGATACTCGTTTGGCAGAATTGCTGGGCATTAAAGAGGCTAAAGTTCGTGAGCACCGTTTAGGGTTAGGCCTGCGTCCGGTATTTAAGCGGGTTGATACCTGTGCTGCAGAATTCGCCTCTGATACAGCTTATATGTACTCCACCTACGAGGAGGAGTGTGAAGCGGCTGCATCCGATCGTAAGAAGATTATGGTCATTGGCGGTGGCCCAAACCGTATTGGGCAGGGTATCGAGTTTGATTACTGCTGTGTTCATGCTGCTTTGGCAATGAGGGAAGATGGTTATGAAACCATCATGGTTAACTGTAACCCTGAAACTGTTTCAACGGATTATGACACTTCTGACCGTCTCTATTTTGAGCCGGTGACTCTGGAAGATGTTCTGGCAATTGTTGATGTTGAAAAGCCCGATGGTGTGATTGTTCAGTATGGCGGGCAGACTCCGCTGAAACTGGCTCTGGCGCTTGAAGCGGCGGGCACCAGAATTATCGGTACCAGCCCGGAGGCCATTGATATGGCTGAGGATCGTGAGCGTTTCCAGCAAATGATCCAGAAGCTTGGTCTCAAGCAGCCTGCTAACGCAACAGTCAGAAGTCTTGAGCAGGCGGTTGAAGAAGCGAAAAATATCGGTTATCCACTGGTGGTTCGCCCATCTTATGTGCTTGGTGGCCGGGCGATGGAAATTGTCAGCACTGAGGCTGATCTGAATCGTTATATGAATGAAGCTGTACAGGTGTCTAATGACAGCCCTGTGCTGCTGGATTTCTACCTCACTCATGCTGTTGAGGTGGATGTAGATGCAATTTGTGATGGTAAAGATGTCGTTATCGGCGCCATTATGCAGCACATTGAGCAGGCCGGTATTCACTCTGGTGACTCAGGTTGTTCACTGCCCCCTTATGATATCCCTGACGATATTCAGGATGTGATCCGCGATCAGGTTCGGGCTATGGCTCTGGAGCTTGGTGTGGTTGGTCTGATGAATGTGCAGATGGCGATTCAGGATGGCGAGATATATGTGATTGAGGTTAATCCTCGCGCGTCCAGAACTGTACCGTTTGTCTCCAAGTGTATTGGTGTATCCCTCGCTAAAGTTGCAGCTCGGGTTATGGCTGGTGCAACCCTGCAGGAGCTTGGCTTTACCAGGGAAATTGTTCCAGAACAGGTTTACGTGAAGGAAGCTGTATTCCCGTTTAACAAGTTCCCTGGTGTGGATCCTATTCTTGGGCCGGAGATGAAATCTACTGGTGAGGTAATGGGGGTTGGTGATACTTTTCCAGAGGCTTACGCTAAAGCGCAACTGGCTGTGAAAATGCAGCTTCCGGAAAGTGGTACGGCTATCCTTAGTGTTCGGAACCGGGACAAGGAAGGGGTTGCTGAGCTGGCCAGGCTGTTGCAAAAAATCGGGTTTGATATTGTTGCAACCAGTGGTACAGCTCAAGCCTTGCGTAAAGCTGGTATTGAGGTTCCGGTTGTTAACAAGGTGAAGGAAGGACGCCCCCACCTTGTGGATAAGATTGTGAATGGCGAAATTGCATTAGTGGTTAATACTACAGAGGGTCGTCAGGCGATAGCTGATTCCTTTACAATTCGTCGATCAGCGCTGACGAACAAAGTTCTCTATACCACGACCATGCCGTGTGCCATTGCAATTGCTCAGGCAATTGAATTTGGGCCGGAGAAGAGCGTCAGACGACTACAGGATCTACACGAAGGATAATTGCATGCAACGCTACCCTATGACAGTGGAGGGAGAGAATGCTCTCCGCGAGGAGTTGCAGACTCGTAAAAGTAAGGATCGCCCCCGTATTGCAGCTGCAATTGCAGAAGCGCGGGAGCTTGGGGATCTGAAAGAAAACGCTGAATACCATGCAGCTCGTGAGCAGCAGGGTTTTAATGAGGGGCGGGTTCAGGAGTTGGAAGCCAAGCTTTCCAACGCTCAGGTGATTGACGTTAATGAGATCGAAAATACCGGAAAGGTTATTTTTGGTGTGACCGTTACCCTGCTGAACTCTGATGATGATTCTCAGGTGACTTACAAGATTGTTGGGGAAGACGAGGCCTCCATTAAAGAAGGCAAGCTCTCAGTAACATCTCCTATTGCCCGCGCCCTGATCGGTAAGGAAGAAGGTGACGTTGTGGTGGTAACAACACCAAGTGGTCAGATTGAGTACGAGATCGAGGAAGTGCAGCACATTTAATTGTACTTCATGAAAAAAACGGCAGCCTTTTGGCTGCCGTTTTTTTGGGTCATCAACGTTCTGGTTTAAGTTTGGATTAAAAAGGGCGCAGAAGGTTGGAGAGTTTAGGGTTGGGCTCTTTTGCCGGTTTCAGGATCAGTGCGATTTTGCCGATGGTCTGGATGGTTTCAGCACCGCAGGTTGTGCACAGTTCGTTAATCAGCTGCTTTTTAGCTTCACGATCGGTGATGGCAAACTTCACTTTGATCAGTTCGTGATCGCCCAGTGCTCGCAGGGTTTCCTCAATAACGCCTTCAGTGATGCCGTTTTCGGAAACGATAACAACGGGCTTCAGCTTGTGCCCGATGGCACGCAGTTCCCGCTTTTTTTCGGCCTTCAGCGCCATAGTGGATTCTCCTGAGATTTAGGAATGAGGGTAAGTAAAACAGGGGGCGCATTCTATAGGGAAGCGCAGGGGATGCAAGGAAATGCGGATTGGGGTAAGTCCTGCAATTCGCTAGAATGCAGGGTAATTTGCCAGTGATAGATTTGAGGGCGTAGTTTAGTGGCAAGATCAAAAAGCAGCGCAGGCTGGTTAAAAGAGCATTTTGACGATCAGTATGTTCAGCAGTCCCAGCAGGATGGATACCGATCCCGTGCCAGTTATAAGCTGCGTGAAATTGCTGAGAAGGATAAATTGTTTCGCCCAGGAATGACCGTTGTGGATCTTGGGGCTGCGCCAGGTGGGTGGACCCAGGTTGCTGGTGAAATGATCGGCGGTGATGGTCGGGTTGTGGCTTCTGATATTTTGCCCATGGATCCAATTGCTGATGTGGTGTTTGTGCAGGGCGATTTTACTGAGGACGTTGTTCTGGCAGAAATTCTGGAGGCTGTTGGGGCAGATCAGGTGGATTTGGTGATCTCTGATATGGCTCCCAATATGAGTGGCGTTAAAGCTGCGGATCAACCCCGTGCAATGTATTTGGTGGAGTTGGCGTTGGACTTGGCGCGGCAGGTTCTCAAGCCGGGTGGCTCCTTTCTGGTAAAGATATTTCACGGGGAAGGCTTTGATGAGTATCTGAAGGATATGCGAACCAGTTTCGGGTCGGTTGCAACCCGTAAGCCCGGTGCTTCCAGAGCTCGCTCAAGAGAGACTTACCTGTTAGGAAGACAGTTCAAAGGCTAAGGTCAAATGATGGGCTGAATTATGTAAATTTTTGTGTTTTTTAATTGGTCAGGGTTGTAAACACAAATACTGCCCCCAAGAAGTAACCAAGTCTTTGTGTAGGGTATTTATCTCTGCGCAGGGTTCATAGATTTAGGTAATAGGTTGGATAGTGAGAGTCTGGCTTTGAATGCTGTTTCTGCTTTCCAATCTGTAGTAATGTTGGAAGTGTGACATCGCATTTTGCGGTGTCCTCCTCCTCAGCTAAAGACGCTCTGGCATTTTCGCCTGATACAGAGCCAAAAGTTATCAGCCGTACCGAATGCGCTCGGTGAGGGTACACATTTGAATGACATGGCAAAAAATCTGATTCTCTGGGTGATAATAGCCCTCGTGTTGTTGACGGTTTTTAAAAACTTCGATGGCATGCAATCTTCTACCCAGAAGGTCAATTACTCCGACTTTGTGACGCAGGTAGATAACAGCCAGGTCAGTCGCGTACTGATTGACGGTTATACTCTGACCGGCACTTATACCAATAATGAACGCTTTGAGGTCAACCTGCCCCCGACTGTTCGGGATGACAAGCTGATGGATGAAATGCTCCGCAGCGGTGTTCAGGTTGAAGCCAAGCCTATTGAGAAGCAGAGCATCTGGTCCCAGTTGCTGGTAGCCAGCTTCCCGATTCTGGTCATCATTGCAGTTTTCATGTTTTTTATGCGCCAGATGCAGGGCGGTGGTGGCGGCAAAGGCGGCCCCATGAGCTTTGGTAAGAGTAAGGCGCGCCTTTTATCTGAAGACCAAATTAAAACAACTTTCTCTGATGTTGCTGGTGTGGATGAGGCTAAAGAAGACGTACAGGAATTGGTGGACTTCCTGAAGGATCCCAGCAAGTTCCAGCGTCTTGGTGGTCGTATCCCTCGCGGCGTATTGATGGTTGGTTCTCCCGGTACCGGTAAAACTCTGCTGGCAAAAGCTATAGCCGGTGAAGCCAAGGTTCCATTCTTTACTATTTCCGGTTCCGACTTTGTTGAAATGTTCGTAGGCGTGGGTGCATCCCGTGTCCGTGACATGTTTGAACAGGCTAAGAAGCAAGCTCCCTGCATTATCTTTATCGACGAAATTGATGCAGTGGGTCGCCATCGTGGTGCTGGCATGGGTGGTGGTCACGATGAGCGTGAGCAGACTCTGAACCAATTGCTGGTTGAAATGGACGGTTTTGAAGCAAACGACGGCATCATTGTAATTGCTGCAACTAACCGCCCGGACGTGCTTGACCCAGCGCTGCTGCGTCCAGGACGTTTCGACCGTCAGGTTGTGGTGCCTCTGCCAGATATTCGTGGTCGTGAACAGATTCTTAAAGTTCACATGCGTAAGGTTCCTTGCGGTGATGATGTTGTTGCCAGCGTAATTGCTCGTGGTACACCTGGTTTCTCTGGTGCTGATCTGGCGAATCTGGTCAACGAAGCAGCGCTGTTTGCAGCTCGTGCAGACAAGCGCACTGTTGGCAAGCTTGAGTTTGATCAGGCCAAAGATAAAATCATGATGGGCGCAGAGCGTAAGTCTATGGTGATGAGTGAGAAAGATAAGGAAATGACTGCTTATCATGAGGCGGGTCATGCCATTGTCGGTCGCCTGATGCCTGAACATGATCCGGTATACAAGGTTTCCATTATTCCTCGTGGTCGTGCACTGGGTGTCACCATGTACCTGCCAGAGGAAGATAAGGTTAGCTATAGTCGTCGTTACCTGATTGGGCGTGTAGCTTCCATGTATGGTGGCCGAATTGCCGAAGAGATGTTTTATGGCAAGGATGGTGTGTCAACCGGGGCGTCTAACGATATTCAACAGGCCACCCAGATGGCTCGCAATATGGTGACTAAGTGGGGCTTGTCTGAAAAGCTGGGTCCGTTGCTATTTGGTGAGGAAGAGGGTGAGGTGTTCCTGGGTAAGAGTCAGGCTTCTCATCATCAGGGTGTGAGTGGTGAAACGGCGAAGCTGATTGATCAAGAAGTGAAATCACTTATCGACAGCTGTTATGCGACGGCAGAGACGCTGCTGCATGAGAACAGGGATAAGATGGAGTTGATGAAAGATGCGCTCATGGAATATGAGACCATCGATGCTCCACAGATCGACGATATTATGGAAGGTCGCAAGCCTCGTCCTCCAAAAGATTGGGATAAGGATGATAGTGCTTCCGGTGGTGCGCAGGCCAAGGCTGAAGAGTCTGAACCTAAGAGTGATGCGCCACCTGCTGATGATATAGATGACAATGCCCCGGATGAAGGTGATAAGCCAGTTGGTGGCCCTGCCGGTCAGCATTAAGCAAAAATAGAAACACAAAAAGGAGCTTCGGCTCCTTTTTGTGTTTTTGAAGAAGATAATTCTCGCCTATATTTTCGTTCTTTTACGCAGGTGCTATTCGTGGTTCCGGGTTTTATGCGTATACTTCTCGGCTATTTTCACCTATGGATCAGTAGTTTCGAGCTATGCAGACATCTCTCGACTGTGCAGGGCGAATTCTTGATATAACCCGCCCCAGTGTTATGGGGGTTCTTAATGTGACACCGGATTCGTTTTCGGATGGTGGGCGCTACACGACTCTAAATAAGGCGCTTGAGCATGCCAGAGAGATGATCTCTCAGGGGGCGGGGATTATTGATGTTGGTGGTGAATCTACCCGCCCTAATGCCCAGCTGGTTTCTGAGAACGAAGAAATTGACCGTGTTGTTCCGGTCATTGAGGCTCTATCGGTAGAGTCAGATGTGATCGTTTCTATTGATACAAGCTCTGCCCGGGTTATGAAGGCAGCAGTACAGGCTGGTGCGGGCATTATTAACGATGTTCGTGCGCTAAGCCGGCCTGGTGCGTTAGAGGCGGCAGTTGAATGTGGTGTGCCAGTTGTTTTAATGCATTCACTGGTGGAGCAGCCTGTGCAGGGGTTTGTGCCAGAGTACAATGATGTCATGGAATCGGTTGTTGAGTATCTGGTCGAGCGGGTTAAAGTCTGCGAGCTGGCAGGTATCGCAAAAGAAAAAATTATTCTTGATCCGGGCTTTGGTGGCGGAATGTTTGGTAAAACGCCGGCCTATGATCTTGCGCTGGTGAAAAGATTTGCGGAGCTGCATAGTTTGGGGATGCCTGTACTGGCAGGTGTTTCAAGAAAATCTTTTATTGGCTCTGTATTGGGTAATGGGGCAGATGAGCGTCTTGCAGGAAGTCTTGCGGTTGCTCTGATGTTGGCGCAGGCTGGCGCGCAGATTGTCCGTGTTCATGATGTAAAGGAAACGGTTGATATGCTGGCTATGTTAGAGGCTGTGGCTGCAGCCTGACTGTATTTATGCAGCTATTCCCGAAGTGAGGGTGTGGCGGTGGCAAGGAAAGGAAAGTTATGAGTCGCAAGTATTTCGGAACGGATGGTGTACGGGGGCGGGTTGGTCAGTTCCCTATTACACCGGAATTTGTCCTGAAGCTTGGCTGGGCGGCCGGTAAGGTCTTTGCTGGTCATGGTGCGAACCGGGTATTGATCGGTAAAGATACGCGTTTGTCTGGCTATATGTTTGAGTCAGCGCTGGAGGCTGGCCTGTCTGCAGCGGGTGTTGATGCCTGGCTGCTTGGGCCTATGCCAACTCCGGCGATTGCATACCTGACCCGTACCTTTAATGCTAATGCCGGTATTGTGATCAGTGCTTCTCACAATCCTTACTATGACAACGGCATTAAGTTCTTCTCTTCTCAGGGTACTAAACTGCCAGATGCTGTAGAGCTGGCTATTGAAGAGATGCTTGATCAGGAAATGGAAGTTGCTGATCCGGCAGATTTTGGTCGTGCCAAGCGTGTTGAGGATGCGGCTGGCCGTTACATTGAGTACTGCAAAGCAACTGTTCGTCCTCACCTTGACCTGTCTGGTCTGCATATTGTTATTGATGCTGCCCACGGTGCAACCTATCACGTGGGGCCAGATGTATTTCGTGAGATGGGCGCGAAGGTTGATGCTATAGGTGTCAGTCCAGACGGCCTGAATATTAACAAGGGTGTTGGTTCTACTCATCTTGATGCTCTGAAAGAAGCTGTTGCTGAAAAACATGCCCATCTTGGTATTGCCTTTGATGGTGATGGTGATCGAGTGCTGATGGTGGATCACACTGGTCGTGAGATTGATGGTGATGAATTGCTGTGCGTTATTGCTCGTTACCGTCACTCACAGGGAGAGTTGGCGGGCGGTGTTGTTGGAACTGTGATGTCAAATCTTGGTCTGGAAAAGGCTATGGAAGGTACGGGTATACCATTTGTTCGCGCTAAAGTGGGCGATCGCTACGTTAACGAACAGTTACTGGCTAAAGGTTGGCAGCTAGGCGGAGAGTCTTCCGGTCACTTGATCTGTCGCCATGTTTCCACGACTGGAGATGGTATTGTTGCTGCCCTGCAAGTGTTGCGGGTAATGGTGGGAACTGGCCGCAGTCTGGCTGATCTCTGCGGTGATATGGTGAAGTACCCTCAGACCATGATTAATGTTCGCATGGCTGAACGTATGAATCCAGAAGCTAATGAGGCGATTACCGATGCTATTACCCAAACCGAAAATGATATGGCTGGTCGTGGTCGGGTACTGTTGCGCACATCCGGTACCGAACCTGTGATCAGGGTTATGATTGAGGGTGATGATGCCGATGAAGTCTCCCAGCGCTGCCGTGCTCTTGCAGATGTTGTAGAGGCTGAGTTGGGCTAACCAACCTCCCTTTCTCCCAATTCTTCTGTGCGATCGCGGGTGTGGTCGCACATTTTGGTTGTATGCCCCATTGTCAGGGGTGTTGACCATACGCTAACATTCCGTCCCTTCTCATAATGAGGTTCTGTATGCGTAAGCCGCTTGTTGCCGGTAACTGGAAAATGAATGGATCCCGTGAGTCAGTGTCGGCGCTGTTGAATGGGTTAAACTCCGGAATTGCCCAGACTGGTGGAGAAGAGCTGACAGGTAAGGTTGATATCGCTGTATTTCCTCCTTCTATCTATGTTCAGCAGGTGGCAGATGTGCTGGCCTCGTCCACCATCTCCTGGGGGTTGCAGAATATCTGCGCCGAGGAAAAAGGAGCTTTTACCGGTGAGGTTTCTGTGTCTATGGCGCAGGATTTTTCCTGTACTATGGTTCTTGCTGGTCACTCCGAGCGTCGTTCCCTTTTTGGGGAGGTTGATGCTGATGTTGCAGTCAAGGTTGAGCGTGCGGGTAAGGCCGGCCTTATTCCTGTATTGTGTGTTGGTGAAACGCTGGAAGAGCGTGAAGCTGATAAAACTATGGAAGTTGTATCCCGGCAGGTAAAAGCTGTTCTCAATCATGTGGATGCGGCAGCTCTGGAAAAGCTGGTTATTGCCTATGAGCCTGTATGGGCGATTGGTACTGGCCTGACAGCAACTCCCGAGCAGGCTCAGGAGGTACACGCTTCTATCCGTCAATTGCTGGTTGAGCATGATGCAGATATGGCAACTCGTACCCGGATTCTATATGGTGGCAGCGTAAAAGGTTCAAATGCGGCAGAAATTTTTGCCGGGCCGGACGTTGATGGTGGCCTTGTGGGTGGTGCGTCTTTGAGCGTACAGGACTTTCTCTCTATCTGTCGTGCTGCGGATTAAAGAATGGAAACAGTAATTCTAATTGTTCATGTTTTAGTGGCTTTGGGCCTGATTGGCCTGGTTATGTTGCAACAGGGTAAGGGGGCGGACACTGGTGCGTCTTTTGGTTCTGGTGCGTCTCAGACTGTTTTTGGCAGCTCTGGCTCTGGTAACTTCCTGTCTCGCTCCACAGCTATTCTGGCGACTGTGTTCTTTGTAACCAGTATTGCTCTGGCTATGGTAGCTAAAGATAAGGCTGAAGTACTGTCTGATGGTGGTGTTCTGGGATTGCCTGCGGCTACTCAGGAGGTTTCTGTACCTGTTGAACGGGAGGTTCCGACTGCTTCTTCTGATGTTCCGGAAGTTGGTGATTTTACAGTAGATTCTTCTGAAACTCCTGTGGTAGACTCTGCCGCGTCTTCTGAGGGAGGTGCTCCAAAAGAGTAGATGCTGACGATGATGGCAGGGCTAGATGGCTGTCATTTAGAAATTGTTAGTGGAAGCTGGTGAGTAGTTCAAAGAAGAAGCAGTATTTGAAGCCGAAGTGGTGGAATTGGTAGACACGCCATCTTGAGGGGGTGGTGTCCTATGGACGTGCGGGTTCAAGTCCCGCCTTCGGCACCAGTTTTCAATAGGGTTCAGTGCGTGGGCTCTAAGTTGCTGAAGTGTGAATGAGTTGTTCGATTTGCAAGTTTTAGTGACAGAATTTTAAAGTTTTGGTGCGGGGTGGAGCAGTCTGGTAGCTCGTCGGGCTCATAACCCGAAGGTCGTCAGTTCAAATCTGGCCCCCGCT
>NZ_CAMZOG010000011.1 GCF_947331445.1 Parendozoicomonas sp. Alg238-R29
TCGCCCTCGCTCGATAAGAAAACCAGTGTCGTCAGTTTAGTCTACGAATCGTGGCTGAGGTTAGGTGGTAATCAGGTGGCGTTTTGGAAGAGGTGCGCCGACAAAGTTTGCAGGGGAGTGAAATGGTTTATCGTAAGAGTTGTGGAGGTCTTCTATGCCGAGAGTCTTTCGATAATCTACATCAAGCTGGAACCCCTTTTCTTGCTCTACCTCATCATGATTTGCATCAGATACTGGAAAGAAAAGTTAGGCAAGTGCCTGTTCATAGAGGGTGTACGATACAACAGTTTCAGCTGGACTCTCGAGGTGTCGATGTAGTGCTGAATAACGGTGAAAAGTGGCATGGAGATTTGTTGTTGGCTTGTGATGGTATTCATTCACAAATCAGGCAAACGATTTATCCAGATATAACCCTGTCAGACTTGGGGCTGTTTTGCTGGCGATTTATAACTGAAAAGCCAGAAGGTATTCAAACGGATCCACAACTGTTTTTTGGACGAAACTCTGCCTTTTTGATTTACCCGATGATTAATAATCGTGTTTACTGCTATGGCCATATAGCTGATAGCTGCACGAAATCCCTTCCTGATGATAAGGCGAGAGAAGAATTACAGTCACGCTTTGACGGTTACTACTCTCCTGTTCGGTCTGTGTTAACAAACTTACCTCCAAGTATTCGCTTAATTTGTGGCCGTATGCAGGTAATGCCAAAATCTGTGTGGGGTGGGGAAAGAGCTTTGATTCTAGGGGATGCTGCTCACGGATGTGGTCCAATTCTGCAACAGGGTGTGGCTCAAGGGCTGGAAGATGCATCTCTACTGACTGAAGAGCTTAATAAAACTGAAGATCTTAATCAGGCTTTGCATAGCTTTATTTTCCGAAGAAGTGCCCGGGTTAACTGGGTCGGGAATTACTCAAATACTAAGCTTAAAGATTTGTCTTCAACAGAAGAGATAAGCAGAAATGAGTCGTTAAAACAGAATGGCCCTATTCATACATGTGGTTGGAAGCAGTTATTTGCAATGCCTTTATGAATTTAATCAGAGGTAGTTTTGTTTTGTCTTCGGTGGGCGCTTATTACGGGAAGTTCTCGATGTCGTCTTTTTTGCGGCTTTGGGGAAAAGAGTTTTATTTAACTCGTATACGGTTTGCAGATAATTTTCTATCGCTTTGGACAACCCGGGTATAGCTGTATCAAGGATAGCGACAAGGTTTTCAGTTTTGCCCTCACTTTTTTCAATGGCGTTTTCTATAGTGTGTTCAAAGCTTAAATCATCAACCACCAGTGCATTGATTTTTTTCTGCGCATTCTCTGCTTTTAAGGCTAAATAGCTGGCATCTTCCAGGCGTTCTTCTGGCCCTTTCTTTGTTGTTATTTCTTGTTGTAATAACCCTTCCATACCCAAAAGCGAAGCAAGAGCTCTAGCTTGTTTGAAATGGTTGGTCAATTGCTGACGAAGTGGGCTGTTTGAGGACATAATAAAGTTTAAAATATTTTTTTGAAGAATTTTTTAACTTTGTTTACTGGCTTGTGAATAACTTCATTTGCCACCTTTTCTGCGGTTTTCTCGGTCTCTTTCGCTACGTCCTTGGCAACATCCTTAATCTTTCCCTCAGCCTTTTTGGCAGCCTGTTCTACTGTATTAAACGTGTCTTTTATATCATTATGTAGTGATTTAAAGGAGGAGAAAATATCATCCTTGAAGAAATCTTCGACCTCCTCTGCACCTTCTTTTATGCCATAACCAACCATTGTTGCACTGTTTTTTAAACTATCTCCGGCTTTGGAGAATGCGTTGCCTATTTCTTGGCCAGCATCTTTGAAGGAATTCCCAACCTTTTGACCAGTTTCTGAAAATGCGTTGCCTACAGTATTTACTGATTGATTCACGCCGTTTTCAACATGAGAGTCAAACTGGGTGAAGTTTTCTTTAAGGCTATGGCCGATATTTTCAAACCCTTGTTTATAGTGATTTCCAACAGTTTTAATGCCTTCCAGAGAAGATTGTGCTGCATCGTTAAAAACTTTCTTAGTTTCATGGCTTATTTTCGAGAATCCTTGTGCAGCCAAATACAGGGCTACTTCTCCAAGACCAGGTTCTTCCGTTTGCACACCTTCTTCTGTATCGACTGACGTGCTGGGAGACGGTGATGATTGTGGACTCAGCTCTTCGCTGACGGCGGTAAACGTTTGGGACAGAGTATTACCTGTCTGGGTGTGACCGTTGCTTATCACTTGGGCTGAAGACTCCACACTGCTTCCTAGATCATTGATCCATGATTCAAAATCATTCCAGGAATTTTCATTGACCAGAGTTTGCGGTTGTTGCAGAGCCTGATTGATTTTTTCTCCAGTTTGGCGAGTTGTTTCAGCTAGAGAAGACATGTCTTTTTCAATCGCAAGCCCGCTCTGGCGAAAGCCATTTTCAACCTGAACCGCTACTTTTGAAACTTTTTCGCCAATGCTTGGTTGATCCTGAGCTATTGTCTGCGCGGCTTGCTCTATACCTTTACGCACATCATTGCCAGCCACCTTCAGGCCAGCATTCATCACGCGACTAGAGCTTTCGAAACCATCTGCCAGAGTTGTTGCCACAGCTCCAAACCTACCTTTTTCCACCTCTTTAGATACTTGACTGAGAGTAGTACTCATGATGTCAGCGGCTCGTTCAGCCGCTTTTTCCATTTTGTCGCCTGCCTTATGAAACCCCCCTTCTATTTGGCGAATTACCGTTTTCGGAGTGGCTTTAATGCTTTTGGGGGAGGCTCCTTGTGCGGAAGCCGTTTCCTGGGTTTTATTTTCCTCTGGCACTGATGCAGTGGCTTTTGCTTCTGCCCTCGCCGCAAACTGAGCCTGGGCTTCTTTAATATCTTTAAGAACCGGTTGGTATTTGAATGATCGGATTTGACTAAATGGCGTCAGGAAAGCCCGGAATGTGGCTTTCAGTGTGGAAGTGGTTTTCTCAGGGGATTCGGTATTCAGAACACGGGCTGAGAGGCTGGGGTTTATGCCCGATGCTCCCCGCGATGAACCGATATCCATGCTGCGCTTCCTTTGTCTGTACCCATTTTCAGGTTAGTACATTGAGCTATATGACTCTAACTTTTTAAGCCAAACCGAAAGATTCATCTAGACTTTCAAAGGTTGTAGGGCGCATCTCATTAAAGCAGAGCTGAGAACGCATGGTTTTGTTATGTGGATCCGCAATGCCTGTCGAAAACATAATCTTTCACTGAAATTTTTTATCAGTGCTTCCGGGGAGACGAATATGCAGGTGGAACCCGCTGTTCTCATTACATTTCTGGTGTATTTTCTGGGGATGCTTGGCTTGGGATTATTGGCCTGGCACAGAACCAATACCAGTGAAGATTACTTTCTTGGCGGGCGTTCACTAGGGCCATGGACAACAGCTTTAAGTGCCAGTGCTTCCGATATGAGTGGTTGGCTGTTACTCGGTTTGCCTGGGTATGCTTTTGCGGCAGGCATGGAAGCATTCTGGTTAGCGGGGGGGATTCTGTTGGGAACCTGGGCAAACTGGTCACTGGTTGCCCGCCGCCTTCGTGTTTTCAGTGAAGCCGCGGGTAATGCTCTCACTCTGCCAGAGTATTTTTCTAATCGGTTCCATGATAAAGGCCGTGCTCTGCAGGTCATTTCTGCGGGTTTCATTATTCTCTTTTTCCTGTTTTATACCAGTGCAGGACTGGTTGCCGGAGGCAAACTGTTCGAAACAGCGTTTGGGTTGGATTACCGCATAGCCGTTATCGTTGGGGCTATCAGCGTGATTTCCTACACGCTTTTTGGTGGTTACCTTGCGGTGTGCTGGACGGACTTTGTTCAGGGTTTGATGATGGCTGCGGCTCTGGTTGCGGTTCCTCTGGTTGTAATCGATCAGGTTGGCGGTTTTCAACAGATGGTGCAAACTCTGGATGACCATAATCCTGCACTGCTAAATCCCTTTACCGACAAAGCCGGTGAACCTCTGGATATGATTCTGGTTTTATCTCTCCTTGGGTGGGGGCTTGGGTATTTTGGTCAGCCTCATATTCTTGCTCGTTTCAAAGGAATTCGAAGCCAGAAGGATCTTCCCGTAGCCCGTGCTATAGCCGTGGGCTGGAGTGGGGTATGTCTTGTAGCAGCGCTGATGGTTGGTCTGGCAGGGCTGGTCTACCACCTTAACACTGGGGTCACCGTCAGTGATCCTGAGCAAATTTTTATGGTGCTTGTGGGGACCCTGTTTAATCCGGTGGTGGCCGGTATTCTGCTGGCAGCTATATTGGCAGCTGTAATGAGTACAGCTGATTCCCAGTTGCTGGTTTGCTCAACGGCTTTCGCGGAAGATTTTTATAAAGATGTTTTCCATCCAGAGGCTGATCAGCAACGAGTGCTCTGGGTGGGGCGGTTAGCCGTTGTGGGAATTGCGGCGATTGCCACAGCTCTGGCACTGGACCCAGAGAGCAGTGTTTTGGGAATGGTGGCTTATGCATGGGCTGGGTTTGGCGCTGCTTTTGGCCCGGCTCTTGTTATCAGTCTGTTCTGGGACAAAATGACCCGCAATGGTGCTCTGGCCGGAATTGTGTCCGGAGGCCTGACCGTTGTTATCTGGAATCAATTCAATGGTGGCATTTTTGAGTTGTATGAACTGATTCCCGGGTTTGTTGTATCCTGTCTGTCCATAGCTGTAGTCAGCCTGGCGGATCAGACACCATCGTCTGAGGCACAGAGCATCTTTACAAAAATAAAACAGCATTTGGAAACTGTTGATGCTTAAGGTATTGACCATTATTAGTAGTCTTGATACTTAATAGGCAACACCATGCCCGAGCGTCTGTTCGGGCTTCTTCATAAGAGAATGATAATACCGGCGCTCGTTGATGATGGCAGGCACCACAAGTGTCGCTGTGTCACAGGTAGCCAGACGGAGGAGTTATGACTGAGTATTCTTCATCTGAACTGATGGAACTTGAGCATAAATATGGCGCCCATAATTATCACCCTTTGCCGGTTGTTCTAGATAAGGGAAAGGGAGCCAAAGTCTGGGATGTTGAAGGGCGAGAGTATTTCGATTTCCTTTCTGCATATTCGGCTGTTAACCAAGGACATTGTCATCCAAAAATTATTCAGGCGATGACAGAGCAGGCTGAACGCCTGACACTGACCTCTCGAGCCTTCCACAGCAGTGCCCTCGGTGTTTTTGAGAAATACATGGCGGAGTATTTTGGCTTCGATAAGGTTTTGGCTATGAATACCGGAGCTGAAGCTGTAGAAACAGCAATTAAGCTGTGCCGGAAATGGGCATATCAGAAAAAAGGCATTGAGCCCCATAAGGCCAGAATCCTGGTCTGTGACGGCAACTTCCACGGTCGTACTACCACCATTATTTCCTTCTCTAACGATGAAGAAGCCAGGGCGGATTATGGTCCATACACTCCCGGCTTTACCCACGTCCCGTACAATGATCTGGCAGCCATGGAAGAAGCTATGCAGGCACCAGATATTGCCGGTGTTCTGGTAGAGCCTATTCAAGGGGAGGCAGGGGTTATCATTCCGGATGATGGTTTCCTGAAGGGCATTCGGGAATTATGCACTAAACATAATGCGCTGATGCTGGCCGATGAGGTGCAAACCGGGATTGCCAGAACCGGTAAATTGCTAGCTGTGAACCATGAAAATGTGCGTCCGGATGTTCTGATTCTGGGAAAAGCAGTATCTGGTGGTGTGTACCCGGTTTCCGCAGTACTGGCTGATGACGACATTATGCTCTGCATCAAGCCTGGGCAGCACGGTTCTACTTATGGCGGTAATCCCATGGCTTGCCAGGTTGCTATGGCAGCGCTGGATGTTGTTCGCGATGAACAACTTGCCGAAAATGCTGAAATTCAGGGGGCAGCTTTGCGAGCCGGGCTCAGGGAAATCCCCCATCCACTCCTGAAAACCGTTCGTGGTCGCGGTCTGCTTAATGCTATTGATATTGAGCCTGCTAACGGCATTGACGGTTGGCAGGTGTGTCTGAAGTTGGCGGAAAATGGCTTACTGGCTAAACCGACTCACGAACATACCATCCGTTTCTCCCCACCTCTGGTCATTTCCAGTGAAGAGGTTCAGGAGTGTATTGGTATTTTGAAAAAAACCTTCGCGGAGCTGTAAGAGCCTCTTTTTGAGCAGATAAGAGAAAAGGCCTCGATTGAAATGATCGAGGCCTTTATTTTTCTGGCTGGTTCTCCGTTACTCAAGAAGCATGTAGAAAGGCCAGTACAAAGCTCCTGCAACGAATACCCACAGGGCGACATCACCAATAACTTTCTCCATTTTCAAGAGACGACGGGATTGCTTCCGGTTCACAACGGCTTCCTTGCTGAATAAGTGAAATTTAAGGTTGATGGGAAGCCGCTTCAGAACGCCTGTCGGGCCGCCACAAACTTCATTTAAGACGACCCCTCAGGAATTGCGACCAGAAATTCATAATCATTTCTTATTGTTTTGAGCGTGATTATTACTTTCCTTGGGAAATACCCAAATTACAGGGGAGCTAACCAGTTTGGGTTGGAGAGCGGGCAAACGGGTTGGTTATCGTTGAGGAGTAGCCAGCCAGAATCACTCCCGGATGCCGAAACTGAATTTTTCTGCGAATCTGGGAAACCTTTCGCCGGGGTAGGTCAACCAGAACCAGGCAGGCTCCGGAATCAATATCTTTCTGAAACCGGGCAATATGGTAATTCAGGCGAGATATACCCATCAGGCCACCAGACCAAGCTCCAAATAGCGTGAAGACAAGAGTTGTAAAAACTACTTCAGCAATGCCGAAGCTGTTTGGGATCAATTGAAGTACGTGAACCACATATGACCACACCAGGCTGATGCAAAGACCAATAATGGCGCCACGTTCGCCAAGGTGAATGAGGTCATAGCGCTGGAAGAAATGGGCGGGATGAATATGGTGGTGATAGAGGCCAGCATCGTCAGTGCTGAGCCCGTGAATGTGCCATTCTCCAACACCAGCCCGGCGCAGATCACTGACCAGACAATCTGCTTCGTCAACAGAGTGAGTAAGATAGTAGAGCCGCTTCATTATCTGACCCCCGAACAGGAAGTGCATTCAGTATATGAAGCGTTCACGGAAGCAATAAACGGATTTGCTCTTTCTATATGTCTTTTGCTTATCAGGCGAGGGTGTGTTTCTTTTTCAATAGGGCCTTAAAGCGAGCCTGTTTTTCTTCTTCACTCAAAACCTCAGCGGGAGGTAGGTCAGGAACCAGCGGGCTGGTATCCAGTGAAGAGGGTGTAGTGTTTTCAGGTTCGCTGGTTTTGCCTTTTTCCATCCACTCATCCATCACATCCAGTGCTTCCAGAAACCCGGCTTCATCGGGGTGTTCTTCTGGCATAGCATCCAACTTGGTTGCTATGGCTGTTCGAATACGAAGCAGTTCTTCCTGAGAGGCAGTGCTTCCATTGTCAGCGAGCCACTGACGGGCCGATTCACCATTGGTGGCCATGTATCTACAAATCCTTGATCTTTTCAGGCGGGGAATTCTACCACAGCACCTGAAAGGTGCCTGCTGTTTCTCAACCTGTTACTACCGTTTATCGCTGTTTCGGTATATACCAGCCTGTGATCTGATCTCTGGCATCCTAAAATAGTGGCTCATCCTAGTCATGACGGATCATGAACGTAAACGCACATCAGTTTCCATCGGTTTTCACGATGGCTCGGGATCTTTTGGTCGAAAAAATTATCGACATTGAGCCAGGTACCGGCTGGCACAGGCTGGAACAGCAGGTTGATTGTCTAGTCAGTAACAACTGCATCGAACAGTTGGCCTGGCTTGCAGCCGGACGTGGCGTGCGTACTTTCTGGGCGAACAGGAAGAGTTCCCTGATCTCAGCCGGCCAGGGCGTAGCTCTTTCGATCCGTATTGGCGACACCGTTCCACCCTCGCAGGTTTTGCGTGAGAGTGAGCCTTTGATGCGGGAAGTTCTTGCTGCGTGCCCAAATGCCCGCTTTTACGGAGGAATGGCGTTTTCTGAGCAGGCTGGTGATCACTGGTCAGGTTTTGGTGGTGGACAAATCCTGCTGCCACGCTTTGAGTTACTCAGTTATCAAGGGCAACTGATTTTAGCTTGTAACCTCCAGCTTCCTCTAGGCTCTCAGGGTGTTGCTCTTAAAAAGCAGATAGCGATAGAGGCTCAGACTTTGGCCGTGATCGAAGATCTGAATCGGTTCCCTAAAACCCTGCCAGTTGCCACTGTTACGGGCAATATTCCTGTCTGGGCGACTTGGGAAGCTCAGGTTGATACGGTTCTTGAGGCTCTTGAAAAAAGGAACCTGGCTAAGGTGGTTTTATCCCGGGAGCAGACTCTCTCCATCGATGGCGAGTTGTGCCCCTGGTCAATGTTGATGCGCTGGCAAGCCATGACCCCGGAAACCTACCGTTTCGCGCTCTGGAACAATCACAACGAATGTTTTTTCGGAGCGTCTCCGGAGAGTCTTTATCACCGGCACAAACAGAACCTCGACAGTGAGGCTCTGGCCGGAACCGCACCAAGAGGCAGGACTCCTGTTCAGGATCGTAAACTGGCTGCCAATCTTTTAGCGGATGATAAAAATCGCCGGGAGAATTCGCTGGTTATGCGGGCTATTACCGATGCGTTGTCTGAATGCAGTGAGAGTGTGGAGTTCACCGCTGATACCAATCTGGTTAAGCTGCGCAGTGTTCAGCACTTGCGGAAAAAAGTGCGAGCCTATCTGAAACCGGATACCACCGATGCCGAGCTTATCGAGCGTTTACATCCAACACCTGCGATGGGTGGGGCACCTAAAGCGGAAGCGCTCTCGCTGATCCAGCGACTGGAAACGCACCAGCGGGGCTGGTACTCCGGGCCGTTCGGCATGATTGAGAAGGATGGGGCGGATATTTCTGTTGCCATTCGGTGTGCTCTGCTTCAGGGGCAAAGTCTGCGTCTCTACTCTGGCGTTGGCCTGGTTCCTGGTTCGCATGCGGATGAGGAATGGGCAGAACTTGATAGCAAGTTGAAAACCGTACAATCCCTGCTGAATGTTAAGTTGTGAGCACCTGATGCAAGAAGAAAAAGATTTTACCAGTGTGTGGTGCGATCTACTGTTTGAAGAACTGTATCGCAATGGTATTCGGCAGGTTTGCCTTGCTCCAGGCTCCCGTAGTGCACCGTTGACTCTGGCTGCTGACCGTCATAATGGTCTGACCTGCCACTGCCATTATGATGAGCGGGGGCTGGGATTTCTTGCTCTGGGAATAGCAAGAGCACTCGGAGAGCCGGTTGTTGTTATTACTACGTCAGGCACTGCAGTAGCCAACCTTTCCCCGGCTCTTCATGAAGCTCGGGAAGCAGGCGTTCCTCTGTTAACATTAACTGCTGATCGACCGCCGGAATTGCTGGGTTGTGGTGCCAACCAGACTCTGAATCAACAGGGAATCTTTGGCTCTTGCCCAGTGCACAGTGTTTACCTTCCCAATCCAGAACCATCTTTACCTGCTCGCTGGCTGCTCTCCACCATTGATGAAGCGGTTGCTGTGCTAAAACGGCCGAATGGTGGGTGTGTACATATTAATCAGCAGTTAAGGGAACCTCTCTACGGCAACGGGGTGAAGTTTGATCCGTTTTCCTGGCTTTTACCTGTTAAATACTGGTGCGAAGGGGATTCCCCTGTTTGTGAATGGCCTCTTCAGCCAGATCTAGTCACTGAGGATCTTGGGGGGCATAACAAGGTAGTCATTATTGCTGGTGTTTTATCTCCAGCAGAAAGCCAGTCGGTCAAGTGCTTGATAGAAAGAACAGGTGCTGTTCTGATCGCGGATATTCAGTCTGGGCTTCATGGGCACTCTCGGGCCTTAACCTGTTCTGATCTTCTGTTGGCTAACGAAACTATTCAGAAAGAGCTGCAACAAGCTGCATTAGTTATTCAATTCGGGCGACGTTTTGTTAGCAAGCACCTTGGGCTGTGGTTGACAGAATGGCAGGGCGAACATTGGTATATTGACCCTCGACAGGATCGTCATGATCCCTTTGGTTCTGTCACCCGCAGAGTGAGCAGTTCCATTGAAAGTTTTTGTCAGAATCTCAATGTGGACACTCAAGATAAAGAATGGGCCGACTCTTTGGTTCATTGTGGGCAAAAGCTTGGTGGTTATGTTGATACAGCCATCAGTACTGAGGGGGGGGTAACGGAACCCTGGGTCGTCAGGGAAATAAAAACTGCGCTGGATCAGCAGCAACTGTTTCTTGGAAGCAGTATGCCCATTCGGCTGTTCGACAGTCTGACAACCCAACCGCTGAATACCCATGTCGTCGCCAATAGAGGTGTCAGTGGTATTGATGGTTTGGTGGCTTCCGCAGCAGGACATGCCATTGGGGCTGGCCAGAAAACAGTTCTGGTGATTGGTGACCTGTCACTGCTCCATGACCTGAATTCCCTGCATCTGGCTGCTAAACATGGCTTGCTAGTGGTTGTTCTGAATAACAGCGGCGGTAGTATTTTTAATATTTTCCCTGTTTCCAGCGCTAATGCCCGATCACAGTATTTTCAGGTTGAACATGATCTGCAGTTTACCGGGGCTGCAAATATGTTTGGCCTTAATCATTACCGACCGGAGACGCGCGCGCGTTTCAAGGCGCAGCTCTATGAAACGCTGAAAAGTTCACAGGGTGCTCTGATTGAAGTGTGCACTCCTCCTTCTGAAGCCACTGATATGTTTGCTGGTTTTCAAACCCATGCCCGGGACATGTTATGGGATTAAATTGTATCGATCACGGAGGGCAGGGCCGTGCTCTGGTGATGATCCATGGTTTTTTGGGTTCAGGAGAAGACTGGTTGCCGGTAGTGCCTTCTTTGAAAGAGCACTTTCACTGTTACACCATCGACCTGCCTGGCCACGGAAAGAGTGATGGGATTAAAAGCCCAACAGTGAACAGAGTTGCAGATGTTGTTTACTGCACATTGAAGAATCACAACCTTCTTCCATCCATACTTGTGGGCTATTCCCTTGGTGGCCGGGTTGCTATGGCTCTGGCGAATCGTTGGGGCGAAGAACTCTCCGGTCTTGTTTTGGAAGGTGCTCATCCGGGCTTGACATCCTTCGAAGAAAAAGAGCAAAGGCTGGTGAGTGACAGGTGCTGGGCTGAAAGGTTTAAAGCCGAAGCTGCAGAGACTGTTTTGAAGGACTGGTATTGCCAGTCCGTGTTCAGTTCTCTATCGAGTGAGGAACGAGCGCTTCTAGTACAGAAACGCTGCACTCAAAATAGCGGTACTGAGTTAGCAGATATGCTGATGGGGTGCAGTCTGGGAGCGCAGGAAAATCTATGGTCGTTCTTTGAAAAGGCTTCCTGCCCGGTTGGCTATCTGGTTGGTGAATATGATCGAAAGTTTTCAGCACTGAAAGAACAGTTGAGTCACCTTGCAGATATTCGTACGGCAACAGTGATGGGGGCAGGCCATAATACCCATCGTGATAACCCTGAGGAGTTTACTGCTGCGCTTTTGGCATTGGGCTTTGTTATTGAGTTTTGTCAATAACAGGGATGAATACCGATAAGCCATTTCCTAAAGAGCCTGTTACTAGGTTTTTTAGGAAATTGTTGTTATCCCACCTGAAGTAAACTGAAGATAGATTTATGACCACATCTCCTGTTCGTGATGCTCTTGCCTGGAACTGCTGCACTGAAGACTATGAAGATATTCTTTACCACAAGGCAGAAGGCATTGCCCGAATCACCATTAACCGCCCACGGGTACATAATGCGTTCCGTCCGTTGACTGTTATGGAAATGCAGAAAGCACTGGACGACGCTCGTCGTGATAGTGATGTCGGCGTTATCATTCTCTGCGGTGCAGGTGGTAAAGCTTTTTGTTCCGGTGGAGATCAGAGGATTCGTGGTGATTCCGGCTACAAAGATGATAAGGGTGTTCATCACCTGAATGTTCTGGATTTTCAGCGTCAGATTCGCACCTGTCCTAAGCCTGTAGTGGCCATGGTTGCTGGTTATTCCATTGGTGGCGGCCATGTTCTGCATATGATCTGTGATTTAACCATTGCGGCTGAGAATGCTGTTTTTGGACAGACCGGTCCGAAGGTTGGGTCTTTTGATGGCGGTTATGGCGCCAGCTATATGGCTCGTTTGGTTGGTCAGAAGAAAGCCCGTGAAATCTGGTTCCTGTGTCGCCAGTATTCTGCCCAGGACGCACTGGATATGGGGCTGGTCAACACTGTTGTTCCTCTGGAAGAGCTGGAAGAAGTGACCGTGGAATGGTGTCGTGAGATGCTGCGTAATTCTCCACTGGCGCTGCGTTGCCTGAAATCTGCCCTGAACGCTGACTGTGATGGTCAGGCAGGGCTTCAGGAACTGGCCGGTAATGCAACCATGCTGTTTTACATGACTGCGGAAGGTCAGGAAGGTCGTAACGCGTTCGTTGAAAAGCGTGATCCCGACTTCAGCCGCTTTCAGCGCAATCCTTAATGACTGTTGGTATGCAAAGCTTTGACATGAAAGTGTCGGTATACCAATGGTCCCTGCCGCTGTCTGGTTCCCTGCCTGGGTGCCCAGACGGTGAGCGGCAGGGTCTGCTTCTGTGGCTGGAAAAAGATGAAGGTGATGGTCTCGGAGATTGTGCGCCATTGCCTGGTTTTAGTCAGGAAACTCTGACAGAAGCAAAGGATGCTTTGGTTACCTGTGCTCGCTTGCTCGCTGAAAATCCTGCGATGTTTAAGGATATAAGCGAGCATGGATTACAGAACACGATTGCAGATTCTTTAATGTGGCCGTCATCGGTTATTTTTGCAGTTGAGTCTGCGGTTGACGAACTTGATTTCACCGAGTCCAATAGTTTATATCACCCAGAACCGTCGGTTTGTCGGTTGCTTGCAGGGGATAATCAACAGGTTCTGTCTGTCGCGAAGTCTGTAGAGTCGGAAACAAAACTGGTTAAAGTAAAAGTATCCCGTCAGTCTGTCACCGACGACATAGCACTGGTTGAACAGTTGGATAGCTGTTTGCCTGATGATGTGGAAATCAGACTTGATGGAAACCGACGCTGGAATCTGAATCAGGCTTTGGAGTTTTCCAAAGCTATACCTCGCAACCGAATAAGCTTTATTGAAGAACCTTTGGCTGAGGTTGAGCAACTTCCAGAATATGTTTCCAAGGGGGGGCTGCCAGTTGCTCTGGATGAAAGTCTTCACACAGGAAATATCTGGGGTACGGGTTGCCCTGGCGTTTTCGATGGGTTAGCGGCACTTGTTGTAAAGCCAACACTGGCTGGTGGCGTTTATCGTTGTCGACAGCTTGCTGAGTTTGCCAGAATGCATAAACTTGAACTGGTTATCAGCTCATCCTATGAAAGTAATATCGGAATAGGTACCCTTGTTCGTCTGGCTGAAAGTGTGGCTCCATGCACAGCTTCTGGCCTCGATACACTGAGTGTTTTTCAAAAGCGGCTTGTACACGGATCTCAGGGGCCTTGTTCTGAAACAGCGCCATTGCTACTCCGTGAGCAACAAGAATTCTATGAGAAAGTAGTCCTTCGTGAACAACTGCAACTTATCTGGTCCAGCTATAACCCCTGAAGGGTGTCCACTTGCACGGCAGGTTTCCAAAAATCCTGATGCTGTCGCTATTATGGCCGGGGAGTTGTACTGGACATGGCAGGAACTGGATCACCGTGTGCAGGATATGGCCTGTGGCCTCATTGAAGCAGGAGTTGAGAGTGGTCAGGTTTTGGCTGTTTCATCGGCAAACAGCCCAATGCTGGTGGTTTTGACCCTGGCTTGTCTTCGGGCCGGCATTATTATTCTGCCTCTGAACCCTCGTTTTCCTGAAGACAAAATCCAGAACATTGCTGAACATGCAGGAGTTTCAGCCTTCTGGAGTGATGATAATGTCATGAAAGAGAGCTGGTCAGAAATTATGCTCCCTGACAACCTTCATAATCTGAAAGGTAAGGACCAGACATTTCAGTGGGATGATAATCGCGTATCCACTCTGGTTATGACATCCGGCAGTAGCGGATTGTCTAAAGCTGTTGCCCACAATTTTTCCTGTCACAGAGTCAGTGCACAAGCTTCTCAAGCGATTATTCCGTTAACTGAGAATGACAGCTGGCTGCTGTCATTGCCCTTGTATCATATTGGTGGCCTGGCGCTTTTGTTTCGTTGCCTGTTGTCTGGCGCTTCTATTGTATTTCCTGATCATCGTTCTGATCTCGCGCAGACTCTTATCAAGCGACGGGTAACCCATGTTTCCATGGTAAATACCCAGCTTTATCGTTTGCTCAATGATGACAGTTTTGCTTTCGGGAAAAGTGAAGTGAGTACATTGTTAATGGGAGGCGGATATGTTTCCGGTGCCCTTGCGGAGCAGGCTCAGGCTCACGGTGTGAAGGTTCTGACCACTTATGGCATGACAGAAATGGGCTCTCAGATTTGCACTGGACAACCGTCATTTCTTGCTTCAGGAGCTTTAACCTCTGGTTCTCCTCTTCCTCATTGTGAGGTGAATATTTCAGGGCGTGGAGAGATTCGTGTACGTGGTGCATCACTGTTTCTTGGCTACTGGCACAGAGGGGTATTGAATCGTCCGATAACAGACGATGGCTGGTTTTGTACCGGAGATACTGGTATCTGGTTTGGTGACCAGATACAAATTAATGGTCGTATTGATAACCAGTTTATTTCCGGAGGCGAAAATATTCAGCCGGAAACTATTGAGCGTGTGTTGCTGGAAATGTCTGATATAGAACAGGCCATAGTGGTTCCTGTTTCTAATCTGGAGTATGGTCGTCGCCCGGTTGCTTTTGTACAGAGCAAAAACAAACCTGAAAACGAAGTGTGGCGGTTATATCTGAAACGCCGGTTACCGGGCTTTATGGTGCCCGATCAATTTTTACCCTGGCCAGATTGTAAGGGTGATATGAAAAATTCTTCCCAGCTGAAAGTGAATAGGCGTAAGTTGGAAAAACTGGCTGAAAAATTGTCGTGTCATGAAAAATATCAAAGGTCATCTCAGCCTGTGTCGGAGCAAACTATGATGGAGGATTCTGATAACGCAGTGTCTGCCTCTGTTGATTTGCCAAAGAACGCAGCCCCAGTTACCCGTGCGTTTATTGCCTATATGTTGCCCCTTGATCTGGCGGCAGCTGTGCATAAAAAAGTGAGACGGTTCGGGCCGGCAGGTGATAATCGCCGTGTACGATGGACACCGCCTCAGAACTACCATCTTACGCTGCGCTTTTTAGGGGACAGCTCTCCTGAACAGTTGCATGCTGTTGCAGAACAGTTGCGCCAGCGTTTGACAGATTTCCAGCCTTTTGTCTGTATGAGCGGGGGAGTCGATTATCTTCCCAGCCACAATCATCCGCGGGTGATGACTCTCAAAATTCACTCCGGTCGGCGGATGGAAGACTTACATTCCCTTTGTGAAGACATTGCCTTGAAAGTAGGCTTCGGGCCGGATAAACGCCTGTTTCGCCCCCATGTGACTCTAGCACGTACTGGTGGTATTGAACGTAGTCATCTCGGAAGTTCTGCTTTCAGCATACCCTGGAGGTTACCGGGGTATCGCTTGCAGGTTGGCGAGGTTGCACTGGTTTCCAGTGAGTTGAGCAGGGATGGAAGCCGCTACAAAATACTGGAGTCTTTCCCTCTGGCTTAGGTTCTGTTGACGTTAGGTTATCGATCCCAGCATTCCCGAGCGTGTTTACAGCTAGGCGCAGCTCCGCTGGAATGCTGGCCCCTTTCAAGGGCTGCAACGACTCTGTAAATTCATGTAGGTTTTGGTGCGCTTGTTTCGGTTTCTACGCTTGTTTCGGTTTCTACAAGTGTTGACTGCTATCAATACTATAAAACTCCATAGCAGGTAAAGTGCTTTTTACTTATGCACTGAAATCTGGGGTTGCTCATGGAGTTAGTTTGTCCCGCGGGTAGTCTCCCGGCATTAAAGGCTGCTGTTGATCATGGGGCTGATGCGGTTTACATCGGCTTTCGCGATGATACTAATGCCCGCCATTTCGCGGGGCTGAATTTTAATGAGGCCAAAGCCCGCAAGGCACTGCAATACGCCCGGGATAAAGGCGTGAAAGTGCTGGTGGCGATTAACACTTTCCCCCATCCCGCTGGCTGGTCTCGCTGGACCTCTTCTGTCGATGCTGCCGCAGACCTTGGGGTGCATGCCATCATTGCCGCCGATCCGGGAGTGCTTGGTTACGCACGGGATAAACACCCTGAGATGCGGCGGCATCTCTCAGTGCAGGCTTCGGCCACAAATCTTGGCGCGTTGGCGTTTTATCACGAGAGATTTGATGTTACCCGTGCCGTATTGCCTCGGGTGTTATCGCTTTCTCAGGTGCAGGCTCTTGCTGAAAAAAGCCCTGTAGAGCTTGAAGTCTTTGCCTTCGGCAGTTTGTGCATTATGGCCGAAGGCCGCTGTTGGTTGTCTTCCTATCTCACCTCAGAGTCACCTAACACAGTGGGTGCCTGCTCGCCGGCGCGGTATGTACGCTGGGAGGAACAGGGAGCTTCCATGGATACCCGGTTAAATGGTGTGTTAATTGATCGTTTCGACCCTGAAGAACGGGCAGGGTATCCAACTCTTTGTAAAGGGCGTTATCAGGTTAAAGGGGAAACCCTGCACGCTCTGGAAGAGCCAACAAGTTTGAACACTCTTGGGCTCATTCCAGAGCTGGAGCGGGCAGGTATTACTGCGGTAAAGATTGAAGGGCGACAGCGTAGCCCAGCTTACACAGCAGAGGTGACGCAGGTATGGCGTGAAGCGCTTGATGCTTATAAAGCGAACCCTGAAACTTTCTCTCCCCAAGCCAGCTGGCAAAAATCTCTGGCTGGGTTGTCGGAAGGATGTCAAACAACGCTGGGTGCCTATCACCGGGCCTGGCAGTAGCTCAAAGGATTATACTTATGGAAATTACTCTTGGGCCACTGCTGTATTTCTGGCCGAAAGATCGTGTTATTTCTTTTTATCGGGATGTGTGTGAGTGGCCGGTTAACCGTGTTTATCTCGGAGAGACTGTTTGTAATAAACGCCGTCAGATGAAGCTGGGTGATTGGCTAGCCATCGGTGAGGAGCTCCAAAGCGCAGGGAAAACAGTTGTGCTTTCCACTCTGGCTCTGCTTGAAGCTGCCTCGGACCTGGCGGCTCTGAAAAAAGTCTGCGATAACGATCGCTTCCACGTGGAAGCGAATGATATGGCAGCTGTTCATAAACTCTCACAAGCAGGCATCCCCTTTACTACCGGACCATTGTTTAATATCTACAACGCTTACACTCTGAAAGAGTTGATTGATTGTGGATTGGAACGGTGGACGTTACCCCTTGAACTGTCGGCCACTGATTTGTATTGCATTCTTGGACAGGCTGATGAGCTGGGATTAACCGATAAGTTTTCTACAGAAGTGTTTGTCTGGGGCATGATGCCTTTAGCGGTGTCGGCCCGTTGCTTTACTGCCCGTGCTCACGATTTACCGAAAGATGATTGTCAGTTTGTCTGTATGCAGTACCCGGAAGGGTTGCCTGTATACAGTCAAGAAAACGACAGGGTGTTTACTTTAAATGGTATTCAAACCCAGTCAGGCCGTTGTCTGAATCTGCTTGGTGACGTACCGGCTATGGCCGCTAGCGGTGTTGATGCCGTACGTGTTTCTCCTCAGCCTGATGGTACCAAAGAGGTTGTACTATCTCTGGTAGACCAGGTTTCTGGTGTTGGTGAGCATGAATTGGTTCACCCTGCCGGCTGCTGTCAAGGGTATTGGCATGGTAAAGCTGGAATGGTGCCAATGGTTGATATCACACCGTAAAATACTTTTCTCCGGGCATTAAAAAGCCCCAACTTTCGTTGGGGCTACATACTCAATCGCATTCGAGTACGGAGATATGCAAAGCACTGTAAAGAAATAGCGGGCTACGACCCCCGGTCTTTCAATCTGTCGTAAGACAGTCTCCTTGGTTGCTTATCCTATCTTCAAAGAGATTCATTACAATAGCATTGTTGTATTTCAGAAATTCAGCTGGTGTATTTCTTGGCTACATTCTCCACCGACCAACTTGACCTGAATCTCCTACGCACTCTTATCGTGCTTCTGGAAGAAAAAAATACCCACCGGGTTGCAGAACGACTGGATATTAGTCAACCGAGCGTTAGTCGCGCTTTGGCTAAATTGCGAGAGCAGCTTAATGATCCTCTGTTCTTTAGAGAGAAAAGGGGGTTGCGACTGTCTGCCAGGGCAGAAAGCCTTGCTCACTCGCTGCCCGAGGCTTTTGATGCGCTGTTACAGACCCTTGAACCAGAGCATTTTGATCCGGGAATGTATCAGGGCAATCTTAAAATTGTTGTAAACACTTTCCTTGCAGAAACCTATGGTCGCAACCTCTATCAAAAACTGAAACAACAAGCTCCCGGAGCTGAGCTGGAACTGTTCAGCTGGGGAGATGATACCTGTGGCCTGATTGAATCCGGGCAGATTCACGCAGCCCTCAGTTACACCGCTATGAACCTGCCGCAGACATTTGTCCAGTGCCGGGTAGGGCGTGATCTGTTTGGTTTGATGGGCAGAAAAGAGTTGAGCATTCTGCAGAGAGAGGTGGAAGATCATGATCTAAGCCGTTACCCCGTTGCCGGCTTGATTAACCCGCCGGTTAATTCCCGGACTATGCCGTTGAGAAAATCTTTGGCCAAGCGTGGCATTCATATGAATGTTGCCATTCGAAGCCAGCACCTTCGTCCACTGTTGGAAGTGATTGAAGAAGAGGATGTACTTATGCTGGCACCGGAAAAGCTGGCAGAAAAGCTGGGGGAGCGGTTTGCTTTCGCCAGGTTTCGCAGCGAGCCGGAAGCCTCATTTGCGGATATCTGCATGATTTACAGTGGCAGAAATCGCTATTCCCCTATGTTTGAATGGCTGGAAAAGAATTTTATTGAGCTTTTTTCATAACGAAACTAATAAGTAAGGAACTGTTTGAGAGGTGCGCCGTCTAACGGCGCGTTGTGTCTGTCTGTCACAGGTTCCTTATGATATTTGTCAGATCGTTTCCCAAAATGACACTGGCTCCGGCCCTTACTATTTCAGTGTTATTTTTTGTGCCTTCCATTTCAGCGCAAACTGAGGAAATAAAACAGGATGAATGGTACGCCAGCCAGCATGGTGGCGTAGTGTCCTGTTATAACCTCAGTGCTGAAGTGGGTGGCAGTTTTCATTTAGATCGCTATTTGCTGATTCCTTCTGGCGGAGCAAAAGGTGGATCGCAATCATTTCTGGGAGCAGAAGAGAGTGCGACCACAGCGCTGCAGCGCAAAGGTGAGCTGCAGCGGGGCAATATTCCTTTCTACTATGAGCGATACCATCTGGATAACCAGTTCCATATTTTGAATGGACGGTTAATCAGTGGATCATTCAGCCAGAATGGCAGCTTGAGAGGGCTGGGCAAGGTTGAGCTATGCCAGTTTGTAGATGAGAAGCTTGATAATCTCAGTCAGCTTGAGCACTGTAACAGTTTTACTGCTCATGGTGTAGTAGTCGATGCCATAGGGGATGTGAACGGGCCTGGCCAGAAAGGTTCGTGCGAGCAGTTTGTTAATGTGCCCACAGATACGGCTCCATTGGTTTTGATTGCCCATGATACGGCGAAACACTATCGCCATGTTTATGACCCTATGCATCGCCTTTATCGGCACACCTTATTCAGTACCATTGATTTCGGCCATTACAACAATGCGGGAGCATCGGCGTCCATAGCAGTTGCTGGTGGGTCGGCCTTATTGACAGCCGCTGCACTGCCAGTGGCTCTCTTTTCAGCACCTCTGGCGTTGCCAATGGCGGGAATTGGTTTGGCGGGAATATTGGCCAGTACTTACTGGTTACGTGATTACTACGACAGCCCTTTACAAAAAGCACAAACTCGAAGTAAAGATCTTTCTTCAGAACGATCCGAGGTAGTGCGGAATATAAATACAGCGCGCGCGCGAACAGAGACTACCCAGAGAATGCTTTTTGATCGCTATGGCATTCAGGGGAGTTCTGAACAGCTGCGTGCTTACCTGACGGATTATGGTCAGCGTACTGACCGACATCGCCTCAATACCCTGACAGAGCGTTCTGATCTGGAAAGGTTTAGAGGAAAACTTCAGGATGCAGAAAGAAAACTCAAAGAGATTAATGGGAAAGATAAGCAGATTGCTGACCTGAACACTCACCTGCAGGATATCGACGGTAGAATTGCTCGAGTAGAGAGGAGTCTGTCCAGAGACATCGGCTTTGCAGATGCTCCGGCTCCTTCAGAAGGGCTGCCTTATCCAGATATGCCATCCCCTGGTGGCCCAGTACCTTCCGCGCCACCGCTTTCTGAAGTGAATGCTGAGAACCGCTTGCCTTATCCTGAAGTAGATAGAATGCCCTTGGCTAATGACCCCTATCCTTACGCGCCGCCTCAATCGGTGGGTCAGGTGAGCCCTCCAGTTTCCAAGTCTAAAGTGACTTCAACAGCAAGGCCGGAAGATCACCATGCGTCCACAAAGCTGAAGCGCTTGCAGGGAGAACGGCAGGAGATTGTTTCTGAAAGAGGTCGTTTGTTGCGGGAAAATAAGAACGCTTTTTACGAGCGGGAGCAGACGCAGGGAACAATTTTACATCTTGAACAACGTATTCAGGCTGTCCGTGAATCCCTGGATAGAAAGGATGCGATCTTTGAGCGGGAGGTTGGTGAGCCTAAACGTTTGCTGGAAAGCTATTTCGACGCTCAGAGTCTTGTTACGGTGAATCAGAACCATCGTGACAAACTTGATGCGAAGATTTCAGAAGTGACATTGCATAAGGAACTTATGGCTTTGGTCAGTCAATATCAGAATGCCCAGTGTCAGTCCCGTTAGTACTCGGTCGTAAATAACTTGGCGGACTTTTCGTTGCTCAGCACCGACCTGCAGTTGGGTAGGTCGATGCTGCACTCGTGGGGGGGCAATAAAGCGAAGTAAAGCCCGACAATTCTTTTTCAAGGGCCTTTTTAATCGGATGTTTTTGCCAGCGGGGAGTGTGTTTTCCAAAGCTGCTGAAATTCTTCTGTTCGGTTAACTGCCCACTGCAAAGCTTTGGGTAACTGGTCCAGCTCCAGGCTGTCCAACATGTTTTTTACCCCAAGTCCCAGTTCGGTATCACCTTCAATAGCAAGCTTTCTGTTAAAGAACAGTGTATCTGGATCTTCCTGCCGAGTTGCCAGCGTCAGAAAGCTGGTGCTTTCTCCCCGGAACGTCACATCGCAGGAGCGAGGGCCAGACATCACCATTTTGCGATCTGAAACGGTGACATAAAAATCCAGCTGCAGGTCAGACACAGTCACTTTTAGCCAGCGGCCTTCCAGTGCATCAAACTCATCCTCTTCAAGTGGTTGCTGAAAAGCGTGATTCAGTGCCAGTTCCAGAGGCTTATTGCGTATTTCCCAGGGAAGAATGCGGATGGGGTGGAACAACCAGGAACTGGGTGGGAGAGACAGTCGACTCAGGGTGTTGGCTAATCCCATTGTGAAACGTCCATGCGTAGATGTTGATCCAGTGTTTCCGGTGTGAGGTTGTAAAGCTCGTCCAGAATATTAAGTTGCAGGCTTCCAGGCCCCCGGCTGGTGTTGCTGGCGAGTTCTCCAGCAACACCCAAACAGGCGAGGGCTGTTGCTGCGGCAAGTAAAGGGTCCTCTACACCAAGGAATGCTCCAACAAGTGCCGAAGACGTACAACCTGTTCCGGTTACCCGAGCCATCATGGGATGGCCATTGCTCAAGCTGATGACTTGGCGGCCATCGGTAATAATGTCTGTGGCGCCCGTTATCGCAATAACGGTATTGTGCTGGCGAGCGGCATTCACTGCTTCTTCAATAATGGCCTGACTTTCCGTGAGGCTGTCCACCCCACGACCGCCAGACTCCCCTACGAACAGTGCAAGAATTTCAGAAGCATTGCCCCGGACAACAGAAGGATTATATTCCAGAAGCTGTTTGGCTGTATCTAAACGGAATTGTGTGGCTCCAGCACCAACAGGATCAAGAATCCATGGTTTACCAATTGCTTTTGCGTGGTTGGCTGCATCGTTCATTGTCATTGTTGTGCGCCCGGTCAGGGTACCAATGTTAATAACCAGACTATTGGTAATGCCGGTCATGGAAGAGATTTCTTCTGCCGCATCCGACATGATTGGTGAAGCGCCAATAGCCAGCAGGGCGTTGGCGGTATTGTTCATGACTACCGAGTTGGTAATGTTGTGAACCAGTGGGGTTGTCTGGTGTAGTTTTGCCAGACTATTTAACAGATTTTTTTTCAGAAGCATTATTGAGGATCCATTTACTCCGTGAGGATTGTAGCAGTCGTGATTGAGGGCTTTTTTTGATATGGGTCAGAGATGATCTTTTTTGTTCGAAAATATGAGAAATTAGTATTGTTTTTGATTGGTGATAATTCCTGTCCGTTGTCTTTTTTTGGTTTTAAAATGCATGTTTTTCATCTTGTTTGGTTGTAAATACTTTATTTGGTTTGTGCGGTAATTAATATACCTTCCACTGTTGTTAGGGCTGTTGGTTGCTTGTAAAGTGCCTCGCACTAGCACTGATAATGCCTGTTCTGGCTTATTTTTTTGCCTGTTCTTGTTGAGTTGACCTGTTCCCAAGTTAATTGGGCAGGGAAGTATTGTTCTGATTTTATTATAAAATGGTGGTTGCGGTGTCTGCTTCCAAGCGTATTATTGCTGCGGATATCTTTTCTCTGATTCTTTTTGGCTTTGTTGTTGGCGGTTCTGTTGAGCTTTTGATGGGGTTGACGATTCCCCAGAGTTTGCAGTCGAGGCTATTAAGTATTCCGGTGAATCTGGTTATTGCCCGTCCTTACGGCGTATTTCGAGACTGGGTACTGGATAAAGGCAATGCCGAAAAAGCTGGGCAATTCCACAGAACCCTGTTGGATATTCTCGCTTTTATAGTGTTTCAGATGCCAGTTTATATGGCCATTCTTGCGACAACAGGTGCAGACATCGAAACGATTCTGGCCTCGGCCGTTGGGCAGATTGGTGCGATGGTATTTATGGCTCGCCCTTATGGACTCTGGATGCAGTTTTGCCGTAACCGGTTTGTCCCCGAATTCCGCTTTGCTTGATACAACTGTTATGTCATGCAGGTGTTGCGTCATGCAGGCCCCTGAATTGTTAAATTTCCGGAGGTTCAGGGTGCCTGCTTGGTTGAGTTTTAACGTTTTAGTTTATCAATAATAAATTTTACAAAGGTGATGAAACCATAAACAGCAATACTTGTACCAGCAGCAACACTTGTATCAGCGACCGTTCCCACGATCACACCACTCCCAGCTGCGCCTGCTGTACCCGCCAAAAACAGGGCTTTACCACTGTAGCCCTGATTAACAGTTAATGCCGTAATGTAAAAATCTCCAGAGGGAAAGCGAAGAGAGCCATTTTCGCTGGGTATCACGCATTCTCCAGTTTCTCTGCTGATAACACCAGGTTGAACCTTTTTCCCGCAATATGGGCTACAGAAAATCGGCCTGTTTGCCAGTTGGTCACTTTTTTCTGGTAGTGAAAAAAACTGCATGTTTGTTGATGTCTTAGTGTTTTTAACCCAAGACAGAGCCATGACATCGGATGGAAGCAGCACAACTGGTATCCGGCAGTTGTCTTCTACTTTTGTAAAGGCTGATGCGGTGTCAGTCCATATCCAGCAGGACTCCGGTGAGGTACCAATTTTGATACCTGGCAGCGATACCTTTTCTTCAGTTTCATCTGAATAGGCGAGGCAGAAAGGCAAAAAGACTCCTCTTTTTCTGTTTTCCAGAGAATACCTCCAGAACTGTATTCAGGAATTGTTTCAGAAGAATTTGTAGTAGGCACAAAGAAATGGAAGAATGCCACTAATGTTGTAGATAGGAATTTTTTTATGTCTCTGTGTTTTGTAAGTAATTGATATAGAAGAGGAAAGGTAGATTTCCGAAGCGACTTTTTTTTCTGGTATAGTCAAAAAAAGATCGTGTTTAGATGAAAAGCCTGCATTTTGTATCGTTCTAAATAAATAAAAGCATGAAACGACTGTGGGGCAGGAAATAGAGCTTTTCGGTCGTTTTTTTATTGAATTAGCTCTGGCTGCATAACACTGTACAAAAAAGACCGATTGTCATCATGATCTCTATATCTACACATCGGTTTGAATCACATAAAAACAGTTGTTAGAGCTTGCTTTAATGAGAGGGGAAGAGCATGTCACTGCTCTGTGTCGATGATCTGATAATTGAGTTTCCATCCCGTCACGGGGTTGCTGTATCGGTTAAGGGAGTTTCCTTTCAGGTAGAAAAGGGAGAGATTCTTGGGCTGGTGGGGGAATCTGGCGCAGGGAAGTCCACTATCGGCAATGGTATTGTGAATCTATTGAGTTCGCCGGGGCGTGTTGCTGATGGCTCTATCAAATTGGCCGGAGATTCCATTCGTAACCTAGATGATGAAGCCATGCGTAAAGTGCGTGGTCGCCGCATTGGATTTATTTTCCAGGATCCAATGACATCACTGAATCCTCTGCTCACCATCGGCACTCAGCTTATGGAGACAGTTCAGGCGACTCTGGGTGCTGATAAAGAAGCCGCCAGAGCGCGCGCTCTTGAACTACTGGATGCTGTTGGTATTCCAGAGCCGGAATTGCGTTTGGAACAGTATCCCCATCAATTTTCCGGAGGTATGCGTCAGCGGGTTGTTATTGCTATCGCTTTGGCCGGTGAACCTGAATTGATTATTGCGGATGAACCTACGACCGCTCTTGATGTGTCCGTTCAGAATCAAGTGTTGGAGCTGATCCGTAAACTGTGCAAAGAAAGGGATGTAGGCTGCATTCTTATCACCCACGATATGGGTGTTATCGCCAATACCACGGATCGGGTTGCGGTTCTCTATCAAGGAGAGTTGATGGAGTGCGGGCCAACTATGGATGTTCTTGAGCGTCCGCAGCATGCCTATACCCGCAGTCTGATCAGTGCAGTTCCCCGGGTTGATGTTAAAGTGCATCGCTTCCCTCGTGTGGAATATATTGAGAAGGCGGAAAGCAAACCCATTGATGTAAAAAACCATTGGCTGGGTGTTAAGGAAAGCTTTGGCTCCGTAGAAAATGGAGAATTACTAAAGGTTGAGAATCTGGACTTGCGATTTGTTACCAAATCTGCGTTTTTGGAAAAGAACCGCAAGTATGTTCAGGCTATTGATAATGTTTCCTTTACCGTGAAGGACGGCGAAACCTTTGGTCTGGTGGGGGAATCCGGTTCTGGTAAATCCACAACAGCCCGGGTTATTGCTGGCCTTTATCGGCCTGATAATGGTCGAGTTATGTTTGCCGGCCAGGATTTGGGAGCATTGTCTGAAAAGCAGCGTCGTCCATTACGTCGACAGATTCAGATGGTATTCCAGAACCCGTATTCCAGCCTGAACTCCCGGATGACCGTGTCTGATATTATCGCTGAACCTATTCGGTTTCATGATCTAGCGGAATCAGAAATGAAAATCCGTCAGATTGTCAACGATCTTCTTGATCATGTAGGGCTGGGGGCTGCCGCTGGTAAACGTTTTCCTCACGAGTTCTCTGGAGGTCAACGACAGCGGATTTCTATTGCCCGTGCTCTGGCCACCCGACCCCGCTTCCTGATATGTGATGAACCGACATCGGCGTTAGACGTGTCTGTGCAGGCACAAATTTTGAATTTGTTAAAAGACCTGCAAGATGAATTGGGTTTAACCATGCTGTTTATCAGTCATGATCTACCGGTTATTCGACAGATGTGTGACCGAATCGCCGTGATGAAGCAGGGCGGGATTGTTGAAATTAACGACTCTGACTCGTTATTCGCCAATCCGCGGCAAGAATACACGCGCAACCTTATTGAAGTAATGCCGCATCTTGATCATTTGTCCCGTGACGGGCTGGATGTTGAAATGCCCCTTAATAAGGCAGTGGTGTAATTAAGTAGTGAATAAAAATAACAAATTTTTGAATAAATAGTAGAAACAAAGCCCGTAGGGGGGAATCATCACAATGAAGACTAATCAAATATTGGCCGGTGTGGTTGTAGCCGGTGCAATCGCCGCAGGTGCCTATTACTTTTCTGGCACAGGCGAAAAACCGGAAGTGGCTAAAACTGATCCGGCTCCGGTAACTACGGCTGCCTCTCAGGATATTGTTTTGAAGATGGCTTACGATGCTGATCCGGTTTCTCTGGATCCTCATGAGCAGCTGTCTGGTGGTACTCTGCAGATGTCCCATTTGGTGTTTGACCCGCTGGTACGGTGGAATAATAATCTGCAGTTTGATGGGCGTTTGGCAGAAAAGTGGGAGCGGATTGATGATCTGACTGTACGTTTCCATCTGCGGAAGGGTGTGAAATTCCATTCTGGCAATGAGCTGACTTCAACAGATGTGAAGTGGACGTTTGATCGATTGTTGTCCAGTCCGGATTTCAAAGGTGTTTTTGAACCCTTTGAAGGCATGAATGTTGTTGATGAATACACAATAGACCTGGTAACCAAGCGTCCATTCCCTCTGGTTCTGAACGCTGCTACTTATGTGTTCCCAATGGATAGTGCGTTCTACACTGGGCAGGACGACAAGGGTCAGTCAAAAGATCTGCTGAAGAAGCATGCGGATACTTATGCGTCTCGAAACCATTCAGGTACAGGTCCTTACCGTGTAACTGAACGTCAGCAAGGCGTGAAAGTTATATTTGATCGCTTTGACGGTTACTGGGATAAGCAGTCCCCTGGAAACGTTGACGAAATTGTTCTCACTCCTATCAAGGAGGCGCCAACTCGTGTTGCTGCACTGTTGTCTGGCGATGTTGACTTTATTGCACCGGTTCCGCCTACTGATCACAAGCGGGTTGATGGTACAGATGGCACAGATCTGGTAACCATGTCAGGAACTCGTGTCATTACGTTCCAGATGAACCAAGAGCGGGTAGAGGCGTTTAAAGATAAACGCGTTCGTCAAGCTATTGCCTATGCTGTGAACAACGAAGGCATCGTTAAGAGTGTCATGAAAGGTTTTGCATCAGCTGCTGCTCAGCAAGGTCCTAAAGGGTACGCTGGTTATGTAGAAGAGTTGAAGCCGCGCTTTGATCTTGAAAAAGCCAGGCAGTTGATGAAAAAAGCTGGTTACGAAGATGGGTTCAGTATCACCATGGCGGCGCCTAATAACCGCTACGTGAACGATGAGAAAATTGCTCAGGCGGTTGCCAGCATGCTGGCCAAGATCAAGATCAAAGTTGATCTGAAAACCATGCCAAAAGCGCAATACTGGCCAGAGTTTGATAAGCGCTCCGCTGACATGATGATGATTGGCTGGCACGCAGATACAGAAGATTCTGCCAACTTTACCGAGTACCTGACTGCTTGTGCTGATGAAACAACTGGTTGGGGACAGTACAACTCTGGTAACTACTGCAACCCTGAGGTTGATGCTTTGGTGAAAGCCGCTGGTAGTGAAACTGATCCAGCCAAGCGTGCTGCTATGTTGCAACAGGTTGAGAAGACGCTATACGACGAAGCGGCCTTTATTCCTCTGCATTGGCAGAACCTGGCTTGGGGTGCAAGCTCCAAGGCTGGTGTCAGCAAAGTTGTTAACGTGATGGACTTCCCATACCTGGGTGATCTGGTCGTTAAAGAGTAAGAGAAGCAGTTGGTGGCTGGCTGTGGGCAGAGTTCTGCTGCAGCCACCCGCAAACAGCAAACTGCCCATTTAATAGTGAAATAATTCATGCTTGCATTTCTTGCCCGGCGTCTTGTGCAGGCGCTGATTGTTATGTTCGTGATCAGCCTGATCAGTTTTTCGATCCAGGATAATCTGGGCGATCCGCTGCGTGAGATGGTTGGTCAATCTGTTTCCGAAGCTGAGCGTCAGCAGTTACGTGATGAGCTTGGCTTAAATGATCCATTTCTCACACAATACGGTCGCTTTTTAAGTAGTGCTGTTCAGGGAGATCTGGGGCAATCCTATTTCTTTAAGGAACCGGCTCTTGAGGTGATTCTTGCCAAGCTGCCAGCCACTCTGGAGCTGACCTTTGGCGCCACCCTGCTCATTATTGTTATTTCTATTCCGGCGGGTGTTTATGCGGCTATTCGCCCTCACAGCGTACTGACAAGAGCTATTCTTGGTTTCAGTATTCTGGGTATATCGGTTCCTGTTTTTTTAACGGCTATTTTCTGTATCTATCTGTTTTCAATTGAACTCGGCTGGTTACCGTCTTATGGGCGGGGGGAGCTGGTTCCCGTGTGGGGAGTCTGGGAAACCGGGTATTTGAATAAAGATGGTTTGCTGCATTTGATCCTGCCCTGTGTGTCTTTGGCCAGTATTATGTTGCCGCTGTTTATTCGCTTGATTCGTTCCGAAATGGTTGAAGCTTTACATACAGAATATGTGAAATTCGCCAAGGCCAAAGGTTTGAGAAAGGCTCGAATCTATTTTCTTCATGCGTTAAAAAATACGATGCTGCCTGTGGTAACTGTGGGTGGTGTGCAAATAGGCACCATGGTGGCGTACACGATTCTGACTGAAACAGTATTCCAGTGGCCAGGAATGGGCTTCCTGTTCCTTGAGGCTGTAAACCGTGTAGATACACCGTTGATTGTGGCTTACCTGATTGTTGTGGGGGCAATTTTCGTTGTTGTAAATACCCTTGTTGATTTGATTTATGGGTTGATTAATCCAACTGTGCGCCTGGCTGGAGGTGATAAATGAGCACTGACACCTCGGCTAGGAATGATGTTGTTGTCCCGGGGCGGCTGGAGAGATTCCTGCAGTCCAATTTCTGGTACAGCTTTAAGCGAGACAAGGTTGCCATAGTTTCCTTTGTGGTTTTGGTGTTAATGGCGGGTTCAGCTTTGTTGGCACCCGTTATTGCACCCACTAATCCTTATGATCTGGCCACAATTGATATTATGGATTCAGAGCTTCCTCCTTTCTGGGCGGAAGAGGGTGAAGAACGGTTCATATTGGGTACAGATGATCAGGGTCGTGACCTCTTCAGTACCATTCTCTATGGTATGAAAACGTCCCTGACCATTGGTCTCTGTGCTGTGATGTTGCAGATGTGTCTGGGAATCATCATCGGCCTGAGTTCCGGTTACTTTGGTGGGCGGATTGATAGCTTCCTCATGCGAGTGGCAGATATCCAACTTTCCTTCTCAACTATGATGGTTGCCATCATTGTGCTGGCAGTGTTTCAGGCATCATTTGGTTCGGAGCTCTATAGCCAGTTAGCCATGCTGATGTTGATACTGGTAATAGGTATTGCTGAGTGGCCGCAATATGCACGGACGATTCGTGCTTCTGTACTGGCAGAGAAAAAGAAAGAGTATGTTGAGGCCGCGCGAGTTATGGGCTTTGGTAGCGGCCGGATTATGTTCCGCCATATATTGCCGAACTGCCTGTCCCCAATTTTGGTGATTTCTACCGTTCAAATTGCGAACGCCATTATCAGTGAAGCGGCTCTTTCATTCCTTGGGTTGGGGATGCCAGTATCGCAGCCCTCGCTGGGAGCACTGATATCCAGTGGTTTTGAATATATCTTCTCTGGCAGCTGGTGGATTACAGTTATTCCTGGAATCGTGCTGGTGGTTTTGGTATTGGTAATGAATCTTCTGGGTGATTGGTTGCGGGATGTAATGAACCCGAAGCTTTATAAAGGTTAACCCTTCATTGCCCGCAGAGCTTGAAGCAAAAAAACCGCCGATATTCGGCGGTTTTTTGTGCTTGCCAAATGGTATTCGCAAACAGGGTGAAAATTGGTTACTTTCAAAGATAGGTGAATGTCTGAGTATTCTAAACGTGTTTTCTGAATCTTTGGCTTTAAGGATAAAGCTGCATGGTACATGATTCCATGATTCTTCCCGTTATTCTCTCCGGCGGCACAGGCTCTCGCCTCTGGCCGCAATCCCGTGCTTTGTGTCCCAAGCAGTTTCAGCCTTTGGTTAATCAATACACTCTGTTTCAGAATACGATTCAGCGGTTAGACAAGTTAGACAATCTGCAGCCTCCCATGGTGATTGCCAATGAAGAGCATCGTTTTCTGGTCGCAGAACAACTCCGCCAACTGAACTGTGAGACAACATCTATAGTGCTTGAGCCAGAAGGGCGGAATACTGCGCCAGCTGTTGCCCTTGCGGCTTTTCAGGCTTTGGCTGATGAAAATGATCCTTTATTGTTGGTGCTGGCTGCTGACCATGTGATTCAGGATGAACAGGCGTTTCATCTATCAGTGAGAGATGCTGTATCTGCCGCAGAGAAGGGAAATCTTGTGACTTTCGGCATAACGCCTGATCGTGCTGAAACAGGGTATGGCTATATCAAGGTGAGTTCTCTGTCGTCCGCTGACATGAGTCCGTTAATGGCTGTTGCTGAGTTTGTTGAAAAACCAGATAAGGCAACAGCTGAGGAATATGTGTCCAGTGGTGGCTATTACTGGAACTCCGGTATGTTTTTGTTTCGTGCCTCTGTTTATCTGGAAGAGTTAAAGCGGTTCAGGCCAAACATTTATGCAGCCTGTGAGCAGGCAATGGCTGTTCAGACCTCCGACCTTGATTTTACCCGTATAAACAAAGAAGCATTTCTGGTGTGTCCGGCGGTATCGGTTGATTATGCGGTTATGGAAACAACAGAGAAAGCTGTGATGGTTGGTTTGGATGCAGGCTGGTCGGATATCGGCTCTTGGTCAGGGCTTGCAGATGTTCTTCCAAAAGATAGTGATAATAATTCTGTTGATGGTGATGTGATCAGTCTGGATTCCCAAAATTGTTTATTGCGCGCAGAAAAGAAACTGCTGGCCTGTATTGGGTTGGAAAATCTGGTAGTTGTCGAAACCGATGATGCCATTCTCGTTGCGGATAAAGATCGTGCTCAGGAGGTGAAACCGCTTGTAGAAAACCTTCAGCGCCAGAAACGCTCAGAAGCGCAACTGCATCGTAAAGTGTTTCGCCCCTGGGGGTTTTATGACACGGTCGACAGTGGTGATCGGTTTCAGGTAAAGCGTCTTACAGTGCATCCCGGCGCCAGTCTTTCCCAGCAGAAACATTTTCATCGTGCTGAACATTGGGTTGTAGTCTCGGGCACGGCAAAAGTTACGTGCGGAGAAAAAACCTTTCTTGTGACAGAAAATGAATCCACGTTTATCCCTATTGGAGAGGTTCACTGTCTAGAGAATCCCGGCAAGGTTCCCCTGCACCTGATTGAAGTGCAGAGCGGCAGTTATCTTGGAGAAGATGACATTGTGCGTTTTACGCACTCTTGCGGACACCCGTAATCCGCACTGGGTGAAATCAGATATCTTCCCCTATGCTTGCCAATGATGGTTGGGAGGCATAATGAAAACAGTTCTGTGTTTCGGCGATTCCATAACTTGGGGTTTTAATCCTCTGATTGGCCATCGGCATAATTACGAGAATCGTTGGACTACGGTTTTGCAAAGCCAGCTAGGAGACTGGAAACTCATAAATCAGTTGACCTGCTGGTTCTTATGTTGGGTGGGGCAATGGTTTCTGAGGTTCTCAAGGCGCTCAAACCCTAATAATTTGAGCTTCAAGAACCCAGAGAATAACAGTGAGTGCGAAGGCAAATGCCGTGAGTACAAGGTGACTTGACCGTGTATCGATTACGGCAGCAAGACTTGAGGTATTTTCGTTATTGCTTTGGCTTAGTAAATCGTCATAGCCAGACTTATGAGTAAACAGACAAAGAGCGATGCAAATTGCAGTGGTAAAACCTGTTAGATTCCAGAGTATCCAGTGCACAGAGTGGCTGCACCACAAACCGATATTCAGAGCTATGCCTGCCAGAATACCTGTAAGGATTCCTTTGGCTGACACTCTTTTAAATAAAATACCGGCAATAAATGCTGCCAATATCGGGCCATAGAAAATCGACCCCGCTTTGTTGATCGCTTCAATGACAGTGTCAGCAAAATATTTAGTTGTAAGTGCCAGAAGAATAATCAGCCCGCCCCAAAGAGCTGTTGTTAAGCGACCAGCCCATAGTATTTGTTGCGAACTGAGTTGGTTTTTCCGAGGAAGAAAATCTTCTATTGTAACGGCAGATAAAGAATTAATGGTGGAATCAAGGCTGGACATAGCCGCAGCCAGAATAGCGGCAACAATACATGCTCGAATACCTTCTGGTAGATAATGGATGATGTACAGGGGAACCAAAGCATCACTGGTTTCATAGATAGCTGTTTGAAGCAGGGGTTCTTTCTGGAGAAAAATACCCAAGGTTATGCCTAAAGCGATGTATAGCATGTGCAGAGGAAGTCGGCCAAGGGCATTAAAGTACAGTGATTTTCGAGCATGTTGGTCATTTTGGGCGGAAAGCTGTCTTTGAGCCTGACTTTGATCAACACCGTAATAAGACAGGTAAAGAAATAAACTGCAGACAATAAAAACCCACAGGGGAACCTGATTTGTTGAACTTTGGTTCAGGGTTGTCTGATGCTCTGATGAAAGAAAGTGATTGATCTCCGCGATTCCGCCATCTGGCATGGTGTAAACAAGGCAAATAGCCAAGCCTGCTACCAGAATAATCATTTGAATAACATCTGAGTAAACAACGGCCGTCATTCCGCCAATCACATCATAAAGAACCGTGACAATGCCGATTAATAAAACCATCTGCCAGATGGGCAGTTGCAAACATGCAGAAAGAACTATAGAAGTGGCATAAGTGCTAATACCGGCAGCAAGACCCCGGCTTAACAGAAACAGGGCACTGACAAGCTTTCTAACGGTGCGATTAAAGCGAAGTTCCAGGTATTCATAAATACTGATTAAAGAGAGCTTGCGAAACAAAGGAACCAGCAGGGCGGCCACGATTATCAAAGCCAGCGGTACAGCGGGCTCCATGCGCAGGAGTGTTAAGGCGCCACCTTCATTCAGAGCCACAAATGCCGGAATAGAAATAAAACTGATGGCAGAGGATTGGGTAGCCATAGTGGAAGCGCCTACGGCCCACCAGGGAAGATTACGGCCACTTAAAAAATAATCTTCTTGGGATTGGTGTTTCTTACCGAGTATTATGCTGACAACAATCATCAACACTAAATACCCACAGATGATTGTCCAATCCAGTGAAGACATAAAAAAAGCCGCAATCGATCAACTGCGGCAACTATAGAAGATATGGCAGTGTTTACTCGTATTCCACAATGGTAGAAACATTCAGGCCATAAAGCGTGTCGGTATACTGGGAGGTGTTTTTCTCAACATTAATTGTGCCTTCTATCCAGTAAGGCGTGTAGCCAGCTTCGGTTACTTTGATGCCTTTGTCATAGCGCACATAAATAGTTTGGTTAGGTGGCGGTGGTGGTGTATGGACACAGGCCCCCAGAGTAGGCACCAGCAGCAACTCTGTCGCCATCTGGTTTTTATCCAGATTCAGGGGAACAAGAAAGCCGGGAATTTTCACCTGAGATTTATCAAGGGTTTTTACTGGTGTATTCCCCAGGGTTTCCATGTAATCCATAACGTCTTCACGGTCCATCTCTCCCGCTTCATATTTTTTGACCACGGCTTCATCAACCGGCGGCATAAGAGCTTCCCAGCTGATTTCTTCGAAAATGGTTTTTTTTCCAGTGTCTTTTGCCTGGGAAAACATAGGGAACCCGGCTATAAGCAGTACTGCGAAGAATGCTGTTAAACGTTTAAACATATTTTGTCCTCAACCTTATTATTATCTTACAGACGTACTGTCAGGCCGTCAGCTAATGAATTTCTGTATGCCCGCCACGCTGGAATAGCACCAAGAATGGTGGCGCTGATAACAATGATTCCTGCAAGAACAGCCTCGAATTGTCCTGGCAGAGTAATGTTAAGGTGCAGGCCAAGGTTGCTCTGGAGAATGGGCTGAACGGCAAATAGCAGGCCGTACATCAATACAAAGCCCAACAGTGTACCTATCAGTGCATAGACCAGGGACTCTGTGATCATCAGCGCAAAGATATGCCAGGGGCGGGCGCCAACAGAGCGTAAAATAGCCATTTCCCGTCGTCTTTCATTGAGAGATGTAAGGATCGTGGTCAGCATTCCCATCAACCCGGCAATCACTACCATAACCGAAACGGCCAGCAGGGCTTTCTCTGCAGAGCCAACGAGTTGCCAGAGTTCACCTAAAGCGACACCGGGAAGAATGGCTGTTAAAGATTCCTGGGGGAACTCATTGACTTTACGTTGATAACGAAATGCCGCGATACGGGATTTTAAACCCACAAAGTAAGCAGTTACGCTGGTGGGCAACAGGTTCATGGCTTCGGCTTTGCCTGCGGAAACCGAGAAAGCGGCGATGGGGGGCGCCCCATTAACCCAATCAATATGAAGCGCTTCAATACCCGCCAGAGAAATCATAATAGCTCTGTCCATGGGTGTGCCTGTTGGTGCAAGAATACCGGACACACGGAAAGGCTTATCATCATGATTCTGCAGGCTACGGCTTTCTACACCGTGACTGAGAACAACATCCTGTCCGATGATGTACCCCAGTTCCTGCGCAACCGTTGACCCCAGTACGGCATCATAAAGTTTGTTAAATGGTTTTCCTTCTACGAAAGACAGGAGCTGTTTGTTGCCGTAGCGGAAATGCTGGAATATGGCATCTGAAGTCCCTACAACGCGATAACCTTTGTGGGAATCTCCGAGAGCAATAGGCACCGCCCAGGCAACAGCTGGGTCGGATGAAAGATCCTGATAGGTTTCCCAAGTGAGATTGTTGGTCGCATTGCCAATATGGAACACTGAGTAGAGCAAAAGATTCAGGGAGCTGCTGCGTGCCCCCACCACCAGATCAGTGCCAGACACAGTGCTGGTAAAACTGTTCTTGGCTTCAACGCGAATCTTCTCAACTCCCAGCAATAGCGCCACGCTTACGGCTATAGAGAAGATTGTTAACAGAGCCGTGACTCTTCGGTTTTTCAGGCTTTTCAGTGCCAGCGCCATCACAGTCATCAGGCTGTCTCCTGCTCATTCGAAGATTCCGCGAGCCAGTGCTGGCTCATTCGGTTGATCGTATGGAGGGGAATGGATCGGTCAAACAGTGGCTCCAGAGTTGGATCATGGCTGACAAAAACTAACGTGCTGCCTGCGGCCTCGCACTCTTCGAATAACAGTTTGATGAATGCTTCTCTGGTATCGGTATCCAGTGCAGACGTCGGTTCGTCAGCAATAATAATATCGGGTTTGCCAATCAGAGCCCGGGCCGCTGCAACCCTTTGTTGTTGACCAATACTGAGTTCAGTCACACTGCGTTTTATAAGTTCAGGATCAGTCAGGCCCAGATGATTGAGTAATCGTATAGCTTCCTGCTTTTCTTCAACGCCTGTTTGAATAATGTTGTATTTCCTTGCGTCAGCAAAGCCTAAGGGCAACGTCACATTCTCAATAACTGAAAGGTAAGGAATCAGATTAAACATCTGGAAAATAAAACCAATATGTTCCGCACGGAAGTGATCTCGTTTCGACGGAGACAGGTTATTAAGATCTGCCCCCAGCACGGCAACCTGCCCTCGCTCAGGGGTGAGTACTCCGCCAAGAAGACCAAGTAATGTGGTTTTACCGGAACCTGATGGCCCGCGAATAAAAACCTTTTCTCCTTGACGGATTATCAATTCCTGAATATCTAGTACAGGCGTGCCTGCTTTCCAGCTGAACTGAATATCCTTCAGAGCAATAACCGGTGGGTGAGAGCTGAGCATTTTAGAAACGCACCTCCGGCTTATCCTGGGTCAGATGGCTGAATACCTGACCTTTAGGAGCAATGCCCTGAATCTTTAACTCTTCGCTATTGGGGAAGGTGGTGAAGAATGTTGTCCCCAGACTGTTCAGCTTTTTGATGTCGGAACACTGATAAACGTAAGTGGCTTCAATATCCATGTGTTGACTCTCATCATGTTCGTCAGGCTTTTGGGCGTGATGTTCATCGTGTTCGTGTTCATCATGCTTCTCGGCATGGTGCTCATCGTGGCCGTGCTCATTATGTGTCTCAGCATGACCGTTCTCGGCTCCGGGGATTTTGGCTTCTACCAGCTTACAGGACGCAGCGGGAGTGAACCTCCACAGATCAGCAGAGCCCAGCTGCTTGTAGGCTTCCTCCAGTTTGTGGTGTTGTTCTTCTGTGGTAATTGTTTCAAAACCAAGAATATCAAAGCCCGGAGTTTTGAGTTCCAGATAAATCTGGTTGCCCTCGATAGCGAAATTCAATCCACCTTCGCCATGGATATGTGCGTCAGCATGGCGGGTGTGGCTTTCAGCCGATGCGCCCATAGATACTGTGGCCCATGCAATAACTGCTGCCAGACGGGCAGCCTTTGGGGAAAAGTGTCCCATGTTTCACTCCAGATAATTTTAAGGTCGTTTTAATGAATCAGGTGACCGTAATCGGAGGTGCACGGGTGACCCTGCTGGTCGGTGTTTTTGCTGAGAGTGGTGTGCGCTCCACCTCAACCTGTTGGGGGGGGCGTAAAACGACATGTGTACCCACGCCGTAAACAACGGGGGATGTTTGAGCAAATAGTTTACAGGTTGTGCTGTGATGCTGATCCGAGTGCCAGTGCTCGGCGTGATCTTCAAGGCTCAGCGATTGATAGAGTTCAACAAAGGCGGGTGCAAAACTTGTTTCCGGTGTATTGGAATCGTTATGGCTGTGGCTAACGGAATAGAGGGCAACACATAGATAAACAATCACAAGCAGCGAGCCTTGGAAAGGACGCTTATATAAGTTGTTTGCCGTTTTCTCTATGCTGGAAATCATGAAACCTGCTTTGTTCTGTTCCGCTCTGAATAGAACTCGCAGTCATAGGCTGTGAGTTGATCAGAATGCGGATGTTACAATATAACAGGTTTCATTTTGATGAAAGTGGGTTATGCCTCAGTTTGGGCTTCAAGTTGTTGAAGTAACATATCCAGCTTTGGTGTTTTTATGCCAGCCTGTTTTGCGACCTTCAAAGGGTTTCTATAGATATATTCCAGTTCCAGCGGTTTTTGAGAGCGATAATCCAAAAGCATACTGGGCAGGTAATCTTTCATTTTGTCGGTATTGTCCAGCATGTTGTCAGCCAAAGAGGGATCAAGGCTGATGCCTTCGCTTTGTGCGCAAGCAATGACTTCCAGCATCAGGTCTTTAATCAGGGCACGGCTGGAGGGGTGGGCCATAATGGGGCCGGTGGATTGATCCAGCATCACAGACAGTCCGTTGTATGGCATATTCCACACAAGCTTTTCCCAGCGAGCCCGGGTCAGGTTGTCGGATTTCTGAATGGGAATGCCGGCTTGTTCCAGCTTGTTGCTCCAGATCTCATAAGAGGGCTGATCTTCTGGCCGAAAAGCTCCAAGACGAATGGCGCCATAATCCAGGTGAGAGATATGTCCGGGACCAATCTTGTTACTGCAGACAAAACAGAGTCCACCGAGAATATTGACAGCGGGAAATTTCTCCGCAATTTGCTGCTCAAGCCCAAGTCCATTTTGCAGGATTAAAACTGTCAATCCTGGATGAGCCATTTTTTCCAGGGTGTCGAATAGCACAGATACATGGGTTGTTTTCAGTCCAACGAGCAGCAGGTCACATTCTGGAAGTTGTGCCACGTTGGCATAAACGTCTGGATTTGAAATACGAAAGTCACCAAATACGGAATCAACTTTCAAACCGTTTTGTTGCACATGATCTCTGTCGCTATTAAGCAGCCAGCAGACCTGCTCTCCCGCTTGAGCCAGCATACCACCATACAACCCGCCAACAGCTCCGCCACCCAGTACTGCAACTGTCATAGTTATCCTGTCATTTCGATTCTTGGATTTATTAAAGGCTGACACTTCTTTACTGAATCGGCAAGTTCATAAGCTGGTTCGGAGTATCAATAATAAACGTGGGGTGGTGTTCATCCGTGGTTGCCTATTCGGTAAAGAATTCATACAGCGGTGAGCCGATATGTTTGCCCAGTTGTGATTTCGGTTTTGGTATGTGGTTAAAATGGTTCAAGGCATGGTTAAGGGAAAAGAACAGTCAGTCTGTCATTTCTCGTAAATGACTCTGAGCCTTTAATGCTTTATAAAACACGGATCAAATCGAATAATAAAAAGGTATATTCATGAACAGGCGTTGGTTTCTGGCAACAACAGCATTGGCTGTTTCCGGATTTGCCACATCTGTTATTGCCCGTCTGGGGCAGGATCAGAATGCCCATCTTGCTCTGGGGCCATCGATTACCGAGCAGCCGCAGTCTTTTTTCTCAGATGATCAACGGGCACTGGTTGCTCAAATTACAGAAACAATTATTCCTCGCACAGATACCCCCGGTGCCATTGATGCTGGTGTTCCGGTTTTTGTGGAGTCTATGGTTGCTGAATGGCTGGTAGAGAAGGAAAAAAATATATTTCTTCAAGGACTGGAGCAGGTTACCCGTTTAAGTCAGCAGGATTATCAAAAGAGTTTCACCGAGTTGGATGCAAGCCAGCGCACTCGTATTCTCGAAATACTGGAGAAAGAAGCCAGTGATTCGCCATGGTACAACTTTGGGAATGTACAAAGGGATTTTGTAGAGGGTGCACCGTTTATCTGTCAGATCAAAGAACTGACCATCTTTGGTTTTTACTCATCGGAAGTTGGAGCCAAGGAAACCTTGCGGCATAACCCCATGCCAATGTCGTTTGATGGTGAATATGGGCTTGATGAAGGTGAAAGCACCTGGTCAACAATTCGTGTGATGTAGGGACTTACCATGATTGCTGATAAAAATCGTATGTATGATGCCATCGTCGTGGGTTCCGGAATTACCGGAGGCTGGGCAGCAAAAGAACTCACTGAAAAAGGCTTAAATGTTCTGGTACTGGAACGTGGGCCAGATAAAAAACATGGTCTTGATTATATTGGTGAGCACGCGCCTCCCTGGCAGGTGCCGTTTGCTAATAAAGCAGACCGGGAAGAGAATCAGCGGGATTACCCAATCCAAAGTCAGTGTTACGCCTTTGATGCCACTACCCGGCATTTCTTTAATAATGATCGTGACAATCCATACATTTACGATGAGAGCAAACCTTATCGCTGGACTCGTGCCAACGGTGTAGGCGGGCGCTCAACTATCTGGGGCCGGCAGACCTATCGCTGGAGTGACATGGACTTTGAGGCCAATGCCAGGGATGGACACGGTACTGACTGGCCTATTCGCTATAGTGATATCAAAGACTGGTACAGCTATGTTGAAAAATTTGTTGGTATCAGCGGTCAGAAGGAAGGTTTAGCTGAGTTGCCTGATAGTGAGTTTCAGCCGCCCATGGAAATGTATGCTCTGGAAAAAACGATAAAAGCCAGATTAAAGGATAAAATGCCGGAGCTGACCCTGACTATGGGGCGCACAGCTATTCTCACAGAAAACCTTGGGAGCAGAGCGGCCTGTCATTATTGCGGCCCTTGTCCACGGGGGTGTTCCACCGGCAGTTATTTCAGTTCCCAGAGTTCAACTTTGCCTGCGGCGCAAGCCACCGGTCGTTTAACCTTACGCTCTGGCAGCGTGGTTGAACGTTTGGAGTATGACTCAAAAACCAACCGGGTTTCTGGTGTAAGAGTCATTGATGTGGAAACGAAAGAGCCGATCACTTACCGTTCCAAACTGGTTTTCCTCTGTGCTTCAACGCTGGCCAGTACCCAGATTTTGTTGAACTCTAAATCTGAACACTTTCCTGATGGTATGGCTAATTCCAGTGGTGTTTTGGGTCATTATCTGATGGATCATATCAAGGTGCAGCACTTTGGAGTGTTTGCCGATGATATCGATAAATATTATCTTGGCTTTCGTCCAACGGGTTCCTATATTCCTCGCTTTAAAAATCTGGGCAATAGACGAGAGGAAAATTTTCTAAGAGGTTATGGCATCCAGACTGATGTTGTTCGTCCGGACTGGCGTTTTCACTTCAACCAGAAAGGTTTTGGTGTTGATTTGAAGGAAACGCTGCGTAAACCAGCTCCATATTGGGTTTGGGTATTGGGTGCCTTTGGAGAGAACCTTCCCAGTTATAACAACCGGGCATTAGTGGATGAAACTCGCCCCGATCGGTTTGGTATTCCGCAGCTGCGCATGGATATGGCCTTTGGAGATAATGAGCAGCGTATGGCGAAAGATATTCAGCGGTCAGCAGATCGTATTTATCGTGCAGCGGGTGCCGTGTATATGGAAACCAATGCCAACCTCAGTACGCCAGGCAGCAGTATTCATGAAATGGGGACGGCCCGCATGGGGCGTGATCCGAAAGTTTCTGTGCTGAATGGTTGGAATCAATCTCACGATATTCCCAATCTGTTCGTCACTGATGGTGCTTGTATGGCGTCATCATCTTGCGTAAACCCATCACTGACTTATATGGCATTGACCGCCAGAGCTTGTGATTATGCAGTGAAAGAGTTGCGTAAGGGTGTTATCTAAAGAGTTATTTTAAGAGCTATTTTAAGAGCCAGGAAAATGATAAAAACAATTGCCTACAAACTCTTGATTGTACTAGGGCTGCTTGCTCTGACAGCAGCTTTATTTGTTGTGTATCAGCTATGGAAATATGAGCTGTTCAAAACTCCGGTTTATGAAACTGAGGCACCACAACTGCCTGCCTTTGAGCAGGATGTTCAAGTCCTGATGTTTTCCAAGACCAATAGCTACCGTCACTTGGAAGCAATTCCTGCTGCTGAAAAGTTATTTGATGAATTTGCCAACAGTAATGGCTGGGATCTTTACATTACCGAGAATGCTGCGGTTCATAATCCGGAGTTGTTAAGTCATTTTGATTTAATTATCTGGAATAACGTCACCGGCGATGTCTTAACTCAAAATCAGCGTGTTACGCTTCAATCCTATATGGAGAAGGGCGGTAAGTTTCTTGGGCTTCACGGTACGGGCGGTAATGAAGAGTATGAGTGGCAGTGGGTGCCCGATAACTTGATTAGAGCGCAGTTCACCGGTCATCCTGTGTTTCCCCAGTTTCGGGATGCCACATTAATTACTGAAGATCTGATTCATCCGGCCACAGCGCATATGCCGAAAACCAAACTCTGGTATGAGGAATGGTACAGCTTTGAGAAAAGTCCTCGGGGATATGGCGCAGACATTCTGATTACTGTAGATGAGACTGAGTATCAGGTGCCTGAAAAATTAAAGATGGGCAGAGATCATCCTCTGGTCTGGCACCATAAAGTTGGTAAAGGTACGGTCTTTTACTCAGCGCTGGGGCATAGGGCTGAGGCTTATCAGGATAAAGACTATCGGGCTTTACTTGGTTCCGCTTCGCTTTGGTTGCTTCAACAGCAATAAAATAGCTCTTATGTTAACTGAGATTGGTTTGTATCAGCGACACTCTCACGACGAGAGTGTCGCAGAATACGCCAAAGAATCATTGTCCCACCTACAAAACACCCACTGGCAATAATCGCTAGCTCATAGTGTTCCCAGCGAGGCAAATAAACGGATGCGACCTTGAAGCCAGAATAAAGCCAGTAAATGAACTCGATTTCTACAGCATGGTAAAGCTCGAAAAAGAAACTGCTGGTGGCGGGTAGAAGGAAGTACAGGTAGCAGGCTGTTGCAATGGTGACAGCAAGCGGAAGTTTCAACGATATTTGACCAGCCATTATAAATTCTTTTGTTATTATTGGTTTCTGGAGAGATTCTTATTATCACTTGTCTGCCCTTATGAAACTAGGGGGCGTTCTCAATTAAGCATACGACGCAGTGGCGCTGAAAGCTGCCAGGTCTCTTACAGCTGGCTGCTTTTATAGCCACTGAGCCGAAGACAAAACCTCAACCGGCTCTAGCCTCGTGGTTGTTTAGCTTCCCCCTCCAACTTCATACCCGTCACTGCCAGCTTCAATAATTTAACAGGACTTTTGGTAAACAAGACCTCGATCAATTTATCGAAAATTCGGTACTTTTTCATGGTGTACGGATACCAGTTCGGCTCGATGATACCGCTCTGCTTATCAATCAGAATGGATTTGCTGCGGGTAAAGGCCCGTAAGCCTTCAGCGCCTTTTGCGCGGCCAAATCCACTTTCTTTTTGACCACCAAAGGGCAGGGCGGGGTTACCCTCAGTAAGCATTACGTTGTTGATAGAAACTGCGCCTACTTCGATAGCCCGAGCAACCCGCTCAGCACGGTTCAGGTTTTTACTCCACACGCTGGCAGAGAGGCCGTACTGAAAACTGTTGGTTTCCCGGATTACATCCTTTTCACTGCTGAAACGATAAACAGGGATCAACGGGCCAAATGTTTCTTCGGTATGCAGCTGCATATCGGGGGTAATGTCAGTAATCACAGTGGGCAGGTAGAAGTTATCTCCCAGGCGTGCGCCTCCGGTAAGAATCTTTGCCCCTTTGCTGCGGGCATCTTCCACATGCTGTTCAATAATATTCAGCTGGAAACCCGCAGTTATAGCACCGATATCGGAATCACCACGATCTCCAGTGTTAACGACCAGCTTCTCGGTTTCAGTAACGAGCTGTTTTACAAACTCATCGTAAATGGAATCGTGGATGTAGAGTCGCTCAACGGATGTGCAGGATTGTCCGGCATTGGTCAATGCGCCCCAGAGAGCACCTGCAACGGTGCGCTTAAGATTCACATCGTCAAAAACAATCATCTGGTCTTTGCCACCCAGTTCCATTTCAGCAGGAATCAGCAGGTCAGAAGCCTGACGAAGAATGCGTTTTCCTGTGCGGGTTGAGCCGGTAAAGAATATTTTGTCTGGTCGGGCTGCAATCAGCTGCTGGGCAGTTATGCCGGTTCCATAAGCTACCTGAACCGCACGTTTGATCAGCGGAGAAGCAGCAAGAACCTCTTCAAGTAAACCTTGCAGTGGGGTTTGCTCAGAAGGTTTTAAGATCACCGCATTGCCAGCCAGAAAAGCACCGAGAGAGAACGTCATCGCGATATGGAACGGATAATTCCATGGGGCGACTTTCAGTATTACGCCGTAAGGTTCGTGGAAAATTCGTGACTTTTTGCCAAGCAGGGTAATGGGGGTGGCGACCTTTTCGTCTTTAAGAATTTTCGGGGCGTTATGAACATTCCACTCAAGATTGTCTAATACTCCCATGATTTCTGAAACCAGGGCATCAGTACGGGTTTTGCCGGTTTCGTCGCAGATGCGGTCAACAATATGATCCCGGTTGTCACGGATGTAATCCATCACCTGTTCAACAGCATGTTGGCGCTGTTTCAATGGTGTTTGCCGTAACTCCCTGGCAACGGTACGAGCCTGCTCAAACAGGGTGTTGACCCCTTCTTGCCCGGATTCCTGGAGCTGGTAAACAGTTTGTCCGGTGACTGCTGAGCAAACAGGAATGGATGATGTGTCGTGTATAAGGGTTGTCTGTTCGCTCATAGCGGGCGTTCTTCCTGAGTTTTATTTTTGGCGTTAGGTATATCTGGTTTACATGACACGTGGTAATCCATGACGTGATGGACGCGATTGGGCCGGTAAGGGTTGCCCTGCCCTGCGTAATAAAGCGTGAAAACGATCCCCCGTAACCCGAATAACAGAAGACGTAGCTGAGAAGCTAAAGCGTCACTCCACTTTGGCATATTGTCTGCCTTCTGCAGAGATTCCAGTAACCACCGCAATGCTGAGAGAGGTAGAAAGCTCAGTAAGGTCAGAACCAGTTTTAAGGATTTCAGGTCACTTTCTGGCGTGGGTTCCAGCATGGTATCGATATTGTACAGGCACCCCGATTCAGAAAAGGATGGGAAGTCATTATCTGAGGGAACCATAATGTCGCCAATACGACAGACTGCCTGTAGCTGTCGTTGGTTCAGGTGTTGGGAGGTTGTGTATGTTGTGGTGCTCACAGGCTGACCTCCTGACCTATTGCCTCACTGGGGAAAGTTATTTCTGATGCGCCGCCGAGGGTTTGCCCAAACTCTGCCAGAAGAGCCTGACTGGCCCGGTGGCTCTGGGCCATGATCGAGAGTGAAGGGTTAATACCAGGAGCCATCGGATAAATGGAACCATCGGCAATGGTCAGGTTTTCAAAGCCATGTACCTGGAAGCCTTCGTTAACAACAGAATTTGCCGCCTTTTGGCCAATATTGCAGCCGCCCATCAGGTGCAGGGCGATACACAAGGGGGATTCAATGATTTCCTGCGCATGCACCGTTTCGAAAATATCACGAACTTGCTGTTTACCTGCCTCAGCTTTCTGACGATCTATATCTGACAGTGGCTTATCAAGAACCAGACGGCCATTGTTGTTGAGTTTGATGGTGCCGGGAACTTCATCACGTACCGCAACCTCAATGCAGGCCATATTGCGAAACTTGGACATGAATTCCTGATGATGAGAGCCGAAACCGGTTTTCAGCATGGCAACTGCTGCAGGGCCAGCAAAAACATTTTCCAGCTTAAAACCCTGTTTGCGGAAGCGAGGGTCATCGGATTTCAGCGACTGAAAAGCACCTTTGTGAGAATCCACAATCTCATCCATAAGGGCAATAGTCATAAACTGGGGGTGGCAGTGAAAACCATGCCCCAGTGCAGGTAAGTCTTCCGCAAATCCAGACTTTAACAACAATTCAGTAGAACCCAGGCTTCCAGCAGCAAGTATGCACTTGCGGGCGTAGAGCACCTGATATTCACTTTTATGGGAACCGTAAACAGCAACCTGCTGCGGGCCGTGAACAACCTGATGAACATGAAACTGATCTTTTAACACTGCGCCCTTGGAAAGAGCAGACGGCAGGAAAGACACCGCCATACTTTGTTTGGATTCCCGTGGACATCCGCCGAGACAAACAACGCAGTCATTGTTTTTGTTGTCGCAGTTTTTCTGACCGCGACGCAGAGCCGCTCGCTTCAGGTTAAGTTTGTCGAATCCTTCCGCGTACAGGTGGGCGTTACCGTTCCAGTCTGACTCTGGAATGTATTCGAGATTCAAGCGGTTTTCGATCTCGCTGTAATGTTCATCCATTGTCATTCGGTTGTAGAAATCCGCACCGGATTTATTACGGAAATCATCCAGAGCGATATCGTCAAAGCGATCCAGCAAACAGTTATTAATGATAGTGCCGCCGCCAGCCACCTTGCCGCGCAGGAATACTGTGTGAGCATCTTTGCTGGGGTCCATACCGCCATTCCACATCAGTTGAGTGTTGGCATGAAGTTCATTAGCAGGGAATTCATCCGCACGGTAATGTTTTCCTGCTTCCAGCAGGCAGACATCCGCTCCGGCGGCGCTCAGGTAATGTGCTAATACACTGCCTGATGCTCCTGTACCGATAATTATGAAGTCGTAAAATCGTTTTATTGTTGTCATCTTCAGGCTCAGGTCCCAGCTAAAAACGGCGGCTGTCGGTGCAGGATGTTCTGTCCACAACAGGCGACTGGATTAGTGTAATGAGCTAAAAGGTACTCACGTACCAATAAGGCTCCAATTTTACACCTTTCTGATCAAAGGAACAGCCCTCAGGGATACCCATAGAAACTCTTGTGGAAACTCTTGTGAAAGTAGAGTTGGGTATTGAATGGAAAGCGCCCCCTAATCCATTGATTCCGGTTGATCTGGCAGCAATACAGGGTAGCTGACAAAAGAACCCTGTGGGTCGTTACCTTTACGGATATGCATAATCCTCTGGGGAAGTTCCATAACAATAGTGGCAATGGTTCCAAACTCTCCGTATCCGGGAACCAGTGAGGTATGCCAGGTCTGGTGAACAGGCCAGGTGCTATTGGAGCGATCTGAGAGTAGCCGCTGCATAGTGGCAATGTTCTGCTGGCGAAGAATTGTGGTTAGCCCGGCCAGTGTTTTCAGGCGCTCATGGGAACTGGCGTGAATGCCCCCCTCTGGGGTTAAACGTCGGCCCAGATAATGATTGGTGTGCAGGCTTATCTGGCCGGGTGGTGAAAGGAACCAGCAGTTGTTACCGGCAAATTCCACACAGAATTCCTGACCGGTATTACAGGCCATGGTCAAACATCCAATACGCGCGCCGGGAGTTGAGCTTGCCAGATCCCGAGCTTGCTCAAGTGATGATGTTTCCAGCAGTGCCCGCATAAGAATATGAAGGGGGACACCTTCACAGCGGCGGCGAAGACGTAGCATATTCAGGCATAAGCCAAGGCCGCAGTTGTTTAACCCGATTTTTCCAATAATGCCTGGCTCGGTAAAGGTGAGAATCTGGAGGTTATTATCCAGAGTGATATGGAGAAGAACTGCCAGATCCAGCAAGGGTCTACTGAAATCCCAGTTCTGGCCGAGCAGGCCGTTGTCCCGAAAAGTGATGGTGCTGCACTCCATCTGCTGGCTGATGAGTTCAGAGCGGGCGTTGAGTACATAAATCCAGTCTGCCGGTTGGTGAGCGGCATCAGCAAGAGCATCAATTTCCTCACAGTAACCCGGATGGAATTTGTGGATCTGCTCACGGAAGTAGCGGCCGGTTGTGTGAACGTCCGCTTCAGTCATCCGTAAAAGACCGGCGTAAAAGGCGATAGTACTGGCAATATTTTCTGCCAGACGTGCACCATGTATTGCTCCCCGGTTCTCAGCAGAGCCAGACAGGGTGATCATTGGGAAACAGTCAGTCATTTTCAAACTCTTGACAATCTGTTGCCATGGATCAATGGCAGAACGCGGATCTGTGGTGCAGACTGAAACAGATACTGTCCGTCATCAGGATTTACCAATGAAAAGAATTACCATTTTCGGTCGCTCCGGTTGTGGCTTTTGTGCCCGAGCCAAGGAAGTTTGCGAGAGCAAAGAGCTGGAGTTTCGGTATATCGATGTGCATGAAGCAGGCATCGGTCAGGCCGATCTGGAAAAGACCATTGGTAGAAAAGTAGAAACTTTACCGCAGATTTTCCACGGTCAAGATTACATTGGTGGTTACGTTGAGCTGGAAGCGTTCCTGAAAAAGGAAGGTGTTATTCCTGTCTGATTTCCCTGTTAGCCCGGTATCGCCGGGCTACCGCATTTATCTTTCCCTTTGCATTTTCCCCTGTCGTTCACGTTAAAATACTTTTGTTTGAAGTAGAGTTGTACGACATATTCAATGACGCAAATAAGAAAAAAATTCCGATCTCTTGTTATTCGCGGTGGACACAATGCTGCAAAGCATCTTGCTGAACATGGTTTTCAGCAACAGCATGTGAAAGCCATGCTGGGGGCTTCCGGTGGGCCAAAGTGGTTTGTGTTAAGTGGTCTTGATAAAGCACTGCTGGGGGAAACCTTCAAAGAGCGAACGGATCCTCTCCATTTGCTTGGTAGTTCAGCAGGCTGCTGGCGTTTCACCTGTTACAGCACGGCTGCTCCTGTGGCGGCCATTCATCGGTTTCAGGAAGCGTATATCGCTGATTCCTACGAAAAACGGCCTGCAGCAGCTGAAGTGACAAGACATGTAAAAGGTATTCTGAAAGAAATCCTTGGTGATAACGGACCGGCCGAAATTCTTAATAATCCGGTTTTTCGTTTGAATCTTGTGGTTGATCAGGGGCATGGGCCGTTAGCTTTTCAAAATACGGCTTTGCAAATGATGGGGTTAATGGCTGCATCAGTCGGTAATGCTGTTCATCAGAAGCTTCTTGGAGCGCTATTTTCCCGGGTTCTGTTTCAACACCCCTCAGGGGGCTTTCCCTTTGGCAGTTTGAATGATCTGCCGACCCGGAGTGTAAAACTAGCGGAAGACAATGTGGCTGATGCCGTGCTGGCTTCCGGCTCTATTCCCATGGTACTGGAGGGTGTGAAGGATATTGCCGGAGCAGGGAAGGGGCTTTATCTGGATGGTGGAGTAACGGATTACCATTTTAATCTTCCCCTGACTGTTGATGATGGCCTGGTGTTGTATCCCCATTTTCGGGAGCAGCCTGTTCCTGGCTGGTTTGATAAAGGCCTACCTTGGCGCAAACCCGATGCTGAAAATTATCGTCGGACATTAATCGTGGCGCCTTCTGCAGAATTTGTCAGCAAGTTGCCTTACGGAAAAATTCCCGACCGTAAAGACTTCACAAAGTTAGATACTGAATCCCGGCAGAAGTACTGGCGTATTGCTGTCCAGGAAAGTGAACGGCTTGGGGATGAATGGCTGGAGTTGGTAGAGAAACAACTGTTGTCAGAGGTACTTCAACCGTTGACTTTTTAAAAATCTGACAAAACTGTTGGGGCTGCGAACATTTCGCCAACAGATTTCTTTGCAGAGACTCTAAAAGGTTTGAAACTTTATTAGATCATGTGGAGCAGCGTAATGGAGCAAGCCAAATCAAAAAATCTATGTCACAGCGGCTTTCTGCCCTTTACTCCAAGTGGTGGCGGTATGGTGCCATCTGAAGAAACTGCGACGGTTTCTTTACTTTCTCTTCCGCTAATGGGCACGGCTGCTACGGAAAGGAAATCACTGGATGATTACAAGATTGTTGCTGCTGAAGATGAGGCAACGTCAACGGTTTGTCAGCCTCTGACGCTCAATGGCAAACCCTTCATTCTTGGGCTTGATGAAAAAGGAAGGCTAGACCGCAAGTATACTGAGTTGATTCAGCTGGCTATTCAGGAAAATGGTAATGCTGCAACATTGGATACAATCTTTCAGTGGATAAAGGAGAAGTTTGTTGATGTTTTTAGACGGCACTGGCAAAAAAGGCCAATAAAAGAGAAAGGGAGGCCGGTCGATAACCCGAGTGATGAAAGATGTTGGAAGAGTGTGAATAATAGTTTGCGTCATACGTTAAGTTCGAATAAATGTTTTGTGAAAATACCGAATTCAGGCGAGTCACCAAAAAAAGGCCAAAAGTGGCGTTATGATGCCAGTCAAAGGTGTCCACTCGAACGCAAACGTAAGACGCAGGCTGAAACTCTTTATCTAACCCTGCCTGTCAGCAAAGTGAAGCTGAAGGGAGAGGGAGACGTGCGCCATTCTCATGATGATGATGACGAGGAGGATTGTTACAAACCACCGCACTCTCCATCAGGATATCTTACTCCTCTAGATAAGCACCCATGGGATATAAGTGGGGAGGGACGCTAAATTCACATTTCTGGCCGCTTGATTTAGTATCAATAGATAGACTATTTCAATCTCCATCAGGGATTTATGGAGCGACTGCAGAGTTGCAGTCGATAGCGCAAAGGATGCCGCTTATGGACTTCCGTTCGACGGCCAGTCATATCATTCAGTCCTTTCCTGGTTTGCAGGAGATTCTGTAATGGCTTTGCGTACACCATTCAGTTACCAGGTTTCAGCCTACGACTGCGTTCCCATATCGTTTATTAATGCGCTGGCCTATCTTTTTGATCGGGATGATATTCCCCCGCTGGTGATTCAAAAAATCTATCTTTATTGTCTGGATACCGTTACCACTCAGGGTGATCTAGGTCACGGGACTACCGGGCTGGCCGTGGCTCTGTTGGGAAACTGGTTGCAGAAATATCGTGATGAAAGTTTTTCTTTATCGACAACTTATCTTGAGCGGGATCGTTTTTCGGTCATTGAGAAAAGTCCTCTGTCAGAATGCTTGAACCGAAAAGGCACTGCGCTGGTGCGGTTGCATACCGGCAAAAACCTCTGGCATTACGTTCTGGCATTGAGCATGGATGATGACTGGCTTTATGTGTTCGATCCCTGCCGAAGAAAGCAACGCAATATCGTTCGTGGGCAAGTGGAATATCTGCCCGAGGCCAACGAACAACAACCGAATCTTCGCATTCGCCGCCAGTGGCTGGATACCCTTTCAAATCGGAAGCGGTTTTGTCTGGGGACACTTCGTGAGCGGGAATGCCTGCTGATAGAAAAACCCATGCAGATACACTGAACCTTCTTGATTTGATTGACATCTACCGCGGCAGGCTGCCGAAAAACCGGTTTCTTAAAGATCAAGCTCTTAAAGATTTCATTGTGAAGACATCTCTGACCATGTCCTGGGTCATTTATCCTGGTATCGCTTTGTTGGTTTGGGTGTCGCGATGTTTGCTCTTTTGTTATGACTCACAGGATTGAGCTGTAAAAGAAAAGCCCCGAACAACTTCTGTTGTTCGGGGCTTTTTAATAGCCGCAGGGTCTACGGATATTTAAACAGCTTCAGCAGCGGTCAGACCTTCAGTCTTTTCCAGCTCGTCAGCTTTCTTCAGCATGTTGCGGATCATCACGGAGGAGCCCATAGCAACAATAACCATGGCGGCAGCTGCAACAGTCAGCATACCGAAGTAGTCACCATATACAGTCTGTACGAACTGCTGGGTGATTTCCTGGCCTTTCTCCATAGCGATAGAGCCAGAGATGACCGCACCAACGATGCCAGACAGGGCCATGGCAACGGAGAACAGAGATACAGAGAAGCCTTCGATGTGCTTGGGAGTCACAGACAGGATGAAGGCAACAACCAGAGATCCAACGATAACTTCCCCGAATGCCAGAAAACCGTGGATAGCCAGGAACAGATCCGGGCTGGTGGTAACATCTTCACCGATGTTCTTCACAGCTATGGTCAGCAGGCCGAAGGCTGCAACAGTCAGTACGAAGGAGATCGCAATTTTGCTGGCAGTGGTCAGGTTAATGCCGCGCTTTTCCAGAGCAGTAAAGGTTCCGGTGATTGCAGGACCTGCAACGATACACCACAGTGGATTCAGAGCCATGGAGGCTTCAGGAGCCAGTGGGATGAAGCCCAGCAGGTCTCCACGCATGGTGTTGATGGTTACCATGGTCATGGAAGTCATCATCTGACCGTAGTATACGAAGAACGCAGTTGTCAGCAGCCCCATGATCAGGATAGTGCCCATGCGCAAAGCTTCTGCCTTGGTTGCTTTGGACATCAGGAATACAAAGTAAACAACGGCGGCGGCAGCGATGGCGTATACAACGTACTTACCAGTTTCCATGTCGTTGAACATGAAGAACACCATTCCCAGCATCGCAACAGACAGACCCAGGAAGATACCTTTGTTCTTGGCGGACACTGGAGCCTGGTCGATTTCTGCGCCCACTTCTACCAGAGGCTTATGGAAGATGATCAGAGTAGCGGCACCCAAAGCGGCCAGAGTAGCAGACAGTGCGAAACCACCATTAAAGCCGATAGCCAGGATGAACATTGGATACAGGTACTGGCCCAGCAGTGCACCAACGTTGTTCACGGAGTAGTTGATTGGGTAGCAGTTCTCGAAGTCTTCCTGAGACTTAAAGGTACGCTTGTACAGGCTTGGGTAGGATGGAGACATCAGACCGCGGGCGTAAGAAGCCAGTGCGATACCAAACAGAGACATAGCTATGTTCAAGGTCGATGCGCCGAGAGCCAACAGGCCGTAACCAATAGCGAAGCTGATGTAAGCCAGAGTCAGGGAGCGCTTGGAACCCAGAAATTTATCGGCAATGAAACCACCGGCAATGGCGAACAGAGGGCCAATAGAAGAGAACGCACCCACGATCATCATGGTTTCGGCTTCGCCGTACTTCAGCTCTTCAAGGAAGAAACGGGTGAGGATAATCATCACACCGTAAAAAGATAAGCCAAACATCATTTGGCAGAACATCATTGACTTGTTCAGTCTATTCCACATAAAGGCACCGTAAATTGTTTAATTTGCTTTGTGGGATGCAATACGCCTTACCTCTGTAAAGAAACTGTATTCACAGGGAGGGTGATCCAGGCAGCAGAGGCCAGATGTATTGAATCTTCCGGTCGCAAATTTGATCAGTGAATTTTGCGGGAGTTTTATAACAAAAACTATCGTCGAAAATGCTGTCCCAGAGCAGGCTTTTTTACGATAAAAAACGCAAAACTACGAATTATATAGGGATTTTACGCTGCTTTTTCATGGTTTGAAGGGTTTATCTATGCAGGAAAAAAGACCAAACTTTTTTAATAAAACAGAGATTTGATCTTTCTTTCTGTTGGGGTGGGTTTATTCCGAAAAATAATCTCTTAAAGGTATGTCAAGAGTATGTGAATAAACTGATGATTGGGGTTTAATTTTTCTGTTTGTTTTTTATTCCTGTCAGGATATGTTCTGAAGAATTAATCTTGCAGACATTATTAAACAAACTATCACTATCATTGGGCGAATCAGTTTCTGTCCTTTAGTGAGGACCATTTTCGATCCCATGCGAGCGCCGATGAACTGACCTGCCATCATCACCAGACCAATGCTCCATAAAACATGCCCCCCGAACAGGAAAAACATCAGGGAAGCGATGTTACTGGTGAAGTTAAGAATTTTTGTATGTGCTGTTGCTTTGGGCAGAGACATCCCCAGCAGAGTGACGCAGGCCATGGCAAAGAAAGAACCCGTGCCGGGGCCAAAGAAACCATCATAGAAGCCAATGCTAAAACCAATGGTAAGAGCAAAAGTATTCAGAGTGATGCGTTGCTTACCTCCCGCCAGATTTTTAGCAAACATAAAGTAGCCAGCAATAGTTACCAGCATCACCGGCACCATGGATACCAGAATGTCAGAATCAATTCGCTGTACCAGCAGTGTTCCTACTGCACTGCCTATAAAAGTGCAGAGAATGGGAAAGCGCATCTCTTTTAGATTCACAACACCAGCGCGAACAAAATAAAAGCTGGCGCTAAAACTGCCACCGCAGGCCTGAAGCTTGTTTGTGGCCAGAGTTTGCAGAGGAGGAATACCCGCGGATAACATGGCAGGAATGGTAATCAGCCCACCACCGCCAGCCATAGCATCAATGCAGCCGGCAATGGCACCGACAGAAAACAGCAGTAAAAGAATTTCCGGAGAGAAAATCTCCATTAAAGTACCTGCTTCAATTAAAAATCAAACACACCCTAAGCGGCCGGCAATCATAGCGATGAATTGAGAACGCCCCCTAGTGAAAATCAACACATGTTAAAAATGTGTCGCTTTTTAGATGGTAAAACCTGCGGCTTGCATACCTGCCTGATGAGCTTGCTCCATAAAGGGAGGTTTTCGTTTTGGTTTGCCAGACACCAGGTCGATGCAAACATAATGAATATCTGCCCGCAGCAGGGTGATGTTGTCCCTGACTCGGATAATCTGGAAGTGTCGGGTCATACGCAGACGGTCACCGCCAGTAAGCCAGGTTCCTATATAAAGAAGGTCGCCGGCTCTGGCGGCCGCAAGATATTCAATGTGAGATTCTCTGGTCGCCATACCCACACCAGACTTTTTCCACTCATCCCATGGCGCCCCCAGTTGGGTAATATGTTGCCATCCGGTTTCCTCAAGCCAGTGCAGATACTGCACATTATTAACATGGGCAAGGCGGTCTTCGTGCTCGATGCCGCAGGAGATGCGCCAGGTAAATGGATTGGGTAAGTCCCAACTCAGTGAAGATTGAGGCATGTCGGCTCCGAAAGGCTTTTGGTTAATATTAACGGAAAGTCGTTTCTTCGGCCTTCTCAGTTTTGTTACTGGCTGTATAATTCTTCTCATTATGTCAGTTGATGAAAAAACAGATCATGAGTTCCTTACGAGACCAGTTACTGAAGTCCGGTGTTGCCAGTAAGAAGCAGCACCAGCAAGCCCGTACCCAGAAGAAAAAGCAAAAGAAGCAGGGCGTTGATGCTCAGGCTGAACAGCGCAAGCGGTTGGATGAAGAGCGCAAACAGCAGATTGAGCGGGATAAAGAGCTCAACCGAAAACTCGAAACCGAGCGTGCCGAGAAAGAAAAGCAGGCTCAAATTCGTCAGATTATCCAGACCAATACTATCAAGCGGGAAGATGGCGAGAACAGCTACAGCTTTGTTGATAACAAGAAAATCAAGAAGTGGTATCTGGCCGACAATCAGGTTGAAGAGTTAAGTAAAGGTCGTCTGGCTCTCGCCAAGCTGGGTGACGAAGAGTACGCCCTGATCTCCGGTAAGGTTGCGGAAAAACTGGCGGAACGCTTGGCTGATGAAGCGGATAAATATCTGCTGGTAAGTAATAAGGGCAAGCAGGAAGAAGTGGATGAAGATGATCCTTATGCAGATTACCAGATTCCTGATGACCTGATGTGGTAATGAATGAGAGATACGCCTGAGCCGGTATATTGCCGGCTCTTTTTGACCCGCCTGCTCCACGCCTTCTGGAAGCCCCATAATCAAACGCCTTATTGGATTATATTTTGGACACAGACGTTTCCATCATTTAAACCTATTAATTAGGTATATCAATTTTCAAGGTTAATTAAAGCAGGGAGATCGCATGGCTTTTCAGGAAGGGGAGTCGTTACCGGATTATTCTGTTTATGAGTTTGATACTGATAAGGGACCCGTTGAACGCCGGTTGCCAGACTTGGCATATAAAAAGAAAGTGGTTGCCATTGGTGTTCCTGGCGCCTTTACTCCGGTTTGCAGCGAAGGTCATTTGCCCGGCTACCTGATGCACCATCAGGATTTTATGGACATGGGGGTTGATGAAATCTGGTGTATAGCTGTGAATGATGCTTTTGTGCTGAATGCCTGGGCGAAAGATCTGCATGTTGACGGTAAGGTTCGCATGCTGGGAGATGGCTCCGCAGAGCTGGTCAGGGCAATGGATATAACTCTGGATTTAACCGCTAAAGGAATGGGGGTGCGCTCCGATCGTTTTGCCATGGTGATTGATAATGGCCAGATCACCCACTTCCTTAAAGAAGAGCCTGGGCATTTTATGCATACCGATGCAGCTTCTGTTCTCGAAATTCTGAAAGAAGAGGTGGATATTTAGAAAATCAGGGCTGTATTGCCTGCAGGTTAAGATTCATGCTGTTATTAACCTGCTCCTGTCGGGCACACTCCTGCTCCATGACCAGACTGGGTTGTAGATGGTCAGCAATCTCGACAATATTTCCAATCATATTGTCGAGCTGTTCTGCTGACGTTGTTTCAGCGGTGGTTCGGTAAGTCAGGGTAATACGCTCACCCACTGTATCCCAGCCTAAAACAGCTCCGCGGGTTTCCAGGGCGTAAGCATTCAGTTGCATGGCCGCCTCAAGCCGCTTTCGGCGAACTTCTCCGGTACCCACAGGGGTAATTTCCACCACAATAAAAAGGTCATCGCTGTAGGCAGGGGCTTCGATGCTGACTGGCAAACGGTTATCAAAGATAAAGGCGCAGACTCGGCCGCTTTTATCCAGTGCTGCATTATCAATTCCGGCAACATGCACCCAGTTTTTTAACAGTTCGATGGCAGTCATCATCATTCCTTGATCAGGCCAGCATGTAGCGGCGGTGATATCTTTGAGAATAGAAGTGATTTAAGTCGTGTTGGAGTTGTTTGATCGGTTTAGCTTTTTCTGGTTGGAATTGATAAACCGATTTTGCACTGAGACTGCTACCAAACTGTGCCACATAGAAAATGGTTTTAGTCTTTAGTGCCGACAGCTTTTGAGCTGCAGTTGTCAGCTTACCGCTCAACCACAGCGAGCCGGCCAGAACTCTTTTCCCCAGCGTAGTCAGGCCGCTAACATGTAGAAGGGTTTTTGCCGTCTGCTTCAGCATCAAACCTTTGAACTTCAGCTTGTCGTTATAAATCACTGTCTGAAGTGTTTTCAGGGCCGCGCCTTCTGGTGCCAGCTGCAAACGTTTGATGGTATTTTCTGCGACTCCGAGGTTTCTTAAGAAGGTTACAGACTCCTTTAGCTCTTCCCCATTAGAGGACCGTAGTCGCTTTAGAAAAGCTCGTTCGGCCACACCAATATTGTCTTTTGACATGGATTCCAAAGGTTTACCCAGAGTCATCAACTGGGATGCTTTTTCTCTGGTTTTAGCCAGTTTACGATTATGTAGACCGTCAAAAGCCATAGTACCGATTGCAGTTGCTGTACCAACAGCTCCAGCGGCCACTAAAGCCGCTGGTGCACCGACACCGGAAGCGGCCAGAGCAATACTGGCCCCAGCGCTGAAAGTACTGACGGCAGTATTCACCAGATTTTTTCGGGCACGAATGGTGCGCTCTTTCTTTATGTGGCCAGCAAGAGCTTTCAGCAGCGGGTCATTAGTTCTCTTTTCCGCGGTTGCCAGGTTATTCAGTGCTGCCACCTGAATGCCAGTTTTAATACCGGAATGAATGGCGCTAATGGTGTTGGCTGCGATGGCCACACCAGGAAGTGCCTTGGCTGCTGTAGAGCTGACACTGTCTGCAATAAGAAGAGAAGAGGTGGTGATCCCAAGTCCGGTAATAGCCAGATCTTTGAGATTTGTTAACCGGTCTACAGCTGTTTTTTTGCGGGAACGGGTCAGGTCTGTTTTATTGCTGGCCAATTCTTGCAGGCGTTTATCATCCTTTACCGATCCCTGAAAAGAACGGGTTTCAGCATCCCAGTCTTTCAACAGTTTCTGGGTTTCTCCTCGTTTTTTATGGGCAGCGATATCTTTTATAGCTGTCCATGTTCCCGTGATAGCATCTTTAGCAAAGGTCAGCCCCTGAGTAGCCAGAGCGACTCCCTGTAACGCTTGCAGTGAGCGGGTGTACCTAGTGGTTTTTGTTGCCGCACTTCCAGATAGTGCAGCCGCTCGTTTGGTAAATAACAGAGCCGAATTCAGCACACCGCCCGCAGTGCGCACTTGCCCGGCGACAGTAGCTACTTTCTCAGCCTTGGAGCTGCCTTTGGCAAAGTGAAACGTGTTGGAGCCAAAGGCGATGTTCTTGGCAATCTTCAAACCCGATGAGGAAAGGTCAGAGAGGCTTCTGCTCTGTTTACCTTGAGGGTGGATTTGGGCAACTGGCTGAAGGTGAGCAGGTGTATGGAAATCCGCTCCGGGCCAGCTCTGGGATCGCTGCAAGCGCCCCGTTGGGGCGGCCTGCCGGTGTTGGATGGTTGAATTCACTGCGCCGGTGCTTGTTGATCCTGTTCAGCTCCCGGACCCTGTAATGCCTGCATGGCTGTCACCATGGCCTGTTGCATGGGAATTTTGCTGGCGGCCAGATCAACAATGCGAGTGAATACAGCAGAGATGATATGCCGGGAAATCAAAATGCCCTCGTCCAGAAGTCCACCAATAGAGTTGGCATCGCCTCTGAGCATCAACCGTAGAGTCAGTACATCATTCATCATTACGATAGATGCTGGAGCCAGAGCTGGAGATAGGGCAGCGGCAAGAGTCGTGGCATTATCGTTAGGAGTGATTTTCACAGAGGTGAGCATAATGGCGGTCAGGTCACCGACCTCCTGCTCGTAGCAGAACAGTTCACTCTGCAGGTCTTCAGCGATATTAAAAACCCAGCTGATGGCGGGATCTTCAGCCTGTTGCTCTTCAGGAGAAAGTTGCTGTGTGGTGAGATGGCTGACAATGGCCTGTCGTGTCTGTGGGTTCATTCTGTCAGGGCTCCGTAGAAACTTTCTGAGAGAAGGTCAGCCATTTTGCGGGCATCTTCCGGGGCTGGATTCATTTTGCAGATGGATTTGATTGTTTGTTGAATCAACGGAATGAGAATCTGCACGGCGTTGAAAAAGGGAATGCAGGATATAGGGTAATTGATCCCCATCAGCTGGCTCTGCCGCAGAACTATCTGGCTGGTGCGCATATCGACCAGCATGGCCATAGGGCTGAGCAAGGCTGTGGACTGCTGCATAAAAGCACTCAGAGCGTTCAAGTGCTCCTCAAGATTTGGGCTTTCAGGCAGGGTGGCGTCCAGAATCAAGTTAACATTTTTATCGGGACTTACACCGGGAGTGATTAAAGCGGTCAGAACTGCCTTTTCATTATTCAAGGTAGTGAATCGGCTTTTCAGGGCAATGCCGTATTCATGGCGAGAGACTCCAACCTTGTCGACTTCCAGAGACTTCAGTTCTTTTTTGAGTCGTCTGGCGACCGGCTTAAGGGCTTCTTCATTAATAGCTGGTGCGTTCAATGTTTCTGGCTCCTTCCAGATCAGGCAGACGGCTTTCTTATTACTGCTATTACGGCCTGCTGATTTTAATCCTTTTAGTTATTATGGATGATTTCCTGAAATGTGTTACTCAATTACAGACTTGATGATTTATCTGCGAAATAACGTTTGGTTTCTTCTGCCGCAACTTTCCCCGCAGCAATGGCGGTTGCTACACCAACAATATTGCCCATGCCAATAGTGGCAGACAGGGCAGTGCAGAGCGCGCCTAAACTAGAAACATCACCCCTACCTTGTTTATCCGGTGTGACAAGCCGTTTGAGAGCTAGTGGAAGATGCCGAATCTGAATAAAACCCGGCCGAAGGGTGTAAATCGCTCTGGTGCCAACCAGCAGAATCAGCAGCGGTGGCCCCCACAACAGACGGTCAATGGTTTTCTGCCAGATCAGCAAATCGGGCATGTTGACTTGCTCAGGATGTTATCGGGTACGTGTAATAGCCGTTATTACTTCTGCAGGATCAGGCAAGCATTAGCGATGAACAGGAATTCGTAAAAAAAGGCTGCAGAAATAAAATCCGCCACTGGCTGATCCTGTAACGGTTTTTTGCATAATTGAATTGTGCTTACGAAATCAATACAAGAATCAGTAAAAATCCTTACACAAATACGTAAAGTTGTTGTTTTTAAAGTGGAATTTGCCGGTTACCCGATCGTTTCCCTGAGCCTATTCTCAGACGTCAAAGAAAACCATTGGTGCCCTTAAACAGGCATCTCAAACGATTTATCTGAAAGAGCAATCAATAAATGTTCCAGGTCCGTATTCACGGTCGAGGGGGACAGGGTGTTGTATCGGCTGCAGAAATGCTGTCCATTGCCCTGTTTCATGAAGGGGCACATGCCCAGGCAATCCCCAGCTTTGGCTCCGAGCGTATGGGCGCGCCGGTGGAAGCTTATGTCCGGATCGACGATCAGGAGATTGAGTTGCGTGAACCAGTTTCCGAGCCGGATATGGTGATTATCCAGGACCCATCTTTGCTGCACTCTCTGGATGTATTCGCTGGTCTGTCTGCTAATGGCTACGTACTGATCAACTCTTCCAGAACCTTGGAAGAACTGGATGTCAGCGACCAACTGTCACACCTGCCGGAGAGGCATGTGCACTGCCTGCCTGGAACCGAGCTGGCACTTGAATATCTAGGGCGTCCAACCCCGAACACTGTTTTACTGGGTGCATTCTGCTCTGTGGTTGATTCATTCTCTTTAGTTTCTCTGAACAGTGCTATTGAACAGAAATTTTCAGGTTCGGTAGCCAGGAAAAACATTATCGCTGCCAAGGCTGCCTTTACTCTGATTGAGGAGCGCCAGCCATGCTGAAACAGATTGACGGCTCCTACGCCGTTGGTGAGGCGGTAGCACTGTGCCGCCCGCAGGTTGTGTCCTGCTATCCCATTACTCCCCAGACTCATATTGTGGAATCCCTCGGCAAGCTGGTGAAATCTGGTGAGCTGGCAGATTGCAGTTTTATGAATATGGAATCCGAATTTGGTGCCATGAGCGCCTGTATCGGTTCCTCCGCCGCTGGCAGCCGAACGTATACGGCAACTTCCAGCCAGGGCATGCTGTTTATGTCGGAAGCGGTCTACAACGCCTCTGGTATGGGGCTGCCAATCGTGATGACGGTTGGCAACCGTGCGGTGGGTTCCCCTATCAATATCTGGAACGACCACAGTGATGCCATGTCGGTTCGGGATGCCGGCTGGATTCAACTGTTTGTGGAGAACAACCAGCAAGCCATCGACGTGCATATTCAGGCTTTCCGTCTGGCTGAGAGTCTTGGCCTGCCGGTGATGGTCAATATGGACGGCTTTATCCTGACCCACGCTTATGTTCGTGTGGATATGCCGGAGCAGGAACAGGTTGATAAGTTCCTGCCAGTTTTCAAACCTTTTCAGAAACTGGACCCGCAGTCTCCCATCACTATGGGCGCGCTGGTGGGGCCGGAAGCCTTTACCGAAGTCCGTATGTTGGCCCATAGCCGTATGGAGCGAGCGCTGGAATTGATCCCAGCTCAGGCAGAAGAGTTCGCCAATATTTTTGGTCGCAATGCTGGTGGCCTGGTGCAAAAGCACTACGACGATGAAACCGGTGTGGAAGCTGAAACTGTTTTAGTCACCATGGGTTCGGTGATTGGTACCGCTAAAGAAGTGATCACGGAAATGCGTGAAATGGGTGAGTCAGTGAATGCTGTCACTCTGCGCACTTACCGGCCTTTCCCAGCACAAGCTCTCCGTGAAGCCGTGATTGGTGCCAAGCGTGTTGTGGTGCTGGAAAAATCCTTTACCCCTGGTATGGGCGGTATTGTGTATCAGGATGTGCTGGCGGCACTGAATGGTACGGGTATTGAGGTTCAGTCTGTTATTGCCGGGCTGGGTGGTCGCCCCGTGACTCGCAAATCTATTCGCACCTTGTTTGCAGGCTGTGATGAACGCTCAAACGGTCATGGCTTTGAAGTTCTGGATCTGGATAACACCACTATGGATCGGGAACTGGCCCGTGAAGCCAGCGTGTTGGACAGAATCATTTAAAGGTTGGGAATATTTAAAAAGATGCAATCACAAATCCTTCACTTCCCGGCAAAAGAAGCCATGATCATTGGTCAGCAAACCGGTGACAGAACAATCAGTAACCGCCTTGCTGACACTGCAGACAGTTTGCAGGGCGCAGCAGAACGCTCTAATGCCCTGGATTCTGGTCACCGTGCCTGTCAGGGGTGTGGTGAAGCGTTGGGTGCCCGCCATGCTATTGATACCGCGCTGGATACTACCGATGGTGAGCTGGTGGTGGTTAACGCCACTGGATGTCTGGAGGTTTTCTCTACGCCATACCCGCAGTCTGCGTGGAGAACGCCTTGGATTCATTCCCTGTTTGGTAATGCGGCGGCGGTAGCCTCTGGTGTTGCCCAATCCTTCCGGATTCAGGGTAAAGAGAATGTCCGTGTTATCGCTCAGGGCGGTGACGGTGGTACCACCGATATCGGTATGGGTTGCCTCTCTGGCATGTTCGAACGTAACGAAGATGTTCTGTACATCTGTTATAACAACGAAGCTTATATGAACACGGGTGTGCAGCGCTCCAGCCAAACCCCCGGTGCAGCACGAACTGCCACCACTATGCCGGTGGGGGAGCATCCTGGTAATCGCTTTGGTACCGGCAAGAGTGTGCCAAAGATAGCAATGGCTCACGGTATTCCTTATGTGGCGACGGCTAATATTGCCAATCCACGTGATCTGGAAGCCAAGGTTCGCAAGGCCATGAGCATCCGTGGCGCCCGTTATATTGAAGTGTTTGTACCTTGCCCTCTGGGTTGGGGTACAGCGTCCTGCGACACCATCAAGGTGGCTCGTCAGGCACTTAACTGTGGCCTGACTCCGCTGTATGAAGCCGAGTATGGTGAAATTACTGCGGTCAACAAAATTGCCCCATCAGAAACAGTGGGTGCCTACCTGAAAAGTCAGCGCCGTTTTGCCCATGTGTTCAAGAGAGGTAATGAACACCAGCTGGAAGCGATTCAGGCTATCGCCGATGCCAATATCCGTGCCTTTGATCTGGTGGAGAGCAAATAATGACTGCCATTGAAGGACAGCAACTGATTCCTTTTGCCACCACTCTTGAGCCGGGTACCAGTCGGGATAATAAAACCGGCAGCTGGCGTAATCTTCGCCCGGAGTACGTACAAAACCTGCCACCCTGTAACGACAGCTGTCCAGCTGGGGAAAATATTCAGGCTTGGTTGAGTCATGTACAGCGCGGTGATTTTCATGGTGCCTGGCAGGAAATTGTTAAGAATAACCCTCTGCCTGCGACCATGGGGAGAGTCTGCTATCACCCCTGTCAGTCTGGTTGTAACCGAAAGATGACCGATGGCAGTGTGCAGATTAATGCGACCGAAAAATACATTGGTGACCGCGCTCTGGAACAGGGCTGGCAATTTGAACCACCTGAAAAACCGACTGGTAACCGGGTTCTTGTTATCGGAGGGGGGCCGGGTGGTTTATCTGCGGCTTACCATCTGCGCCGTGCTGGCCACACCGTAACTATCTTCGAAGGCATGCCTGCTTTGGGCGGTATGCTTCGTTACGGTATTCCCAGCTACCGTTTACCCCGTGAAATTCTTGATGCTGAAATTGACCGTATTCTGGCTATGGGCATTGAAGTGCGTACCAACACCCGGGTGCACGATATCAAGCAGGTGATGCGCAGCGAAGGGTTCCACGCGGTGTTTACCGCAGTGGGTAACTGGCTGCCAAACCGTGTGGATGTCGTAAGCAAAGCCAAAACTCCGGTGTTGGATGGCATTGATGTGTTACGTAAGGTGGAAACCGGCGAAGACCATGGTATGAAAGGTTCTGTGGTGGTCTGGGGTGGAGGTAATACCGCTGTCGACGTTGCCCGTGTAGCCCTGCGTGTAACTGGCGAACGTCCCAAGCTGATTTTGCGCCGGGATATGGAACATATGCGAGCCCACCCGGAAGAAGTACAGGATGCCCTTGATGAAGGCGTACAGTTCTTCAACCTTCATACCATTCATGAAGTCCGTGATGGCGAAGTTGTACTGGAGCGTATGCAGGCTGATGACCGTGGTCGTCCATTCCCAACCGGCCGTTATGTCACAGTTGCGGCTGGCTCTGTAGTGATGGCCCTGGGCCAGAGCGCGGAGCTGGGTGTTATGGAGAAAATGGGCATTACCCAGTCTGGAGACTGGGAAGTTCCGGTTTCCCCCGGCATGATGACCAGCGTGCCCGGTATTTTTGCCGGTGGTGATATGGTGCCCTCTATCCGCACCGTAACAGCAGCAATTGGTCATGGTAAGAAAGCGGCACGAAACATTGATCTCTGGCTCAATGATCAGCCTGTATCGGAAAGGCGTGAGCGTACAATTGCCACCTTTGAACGGATGAACACAGCCTACTATCCGGACGTTGAGACCAACCATCGGCCCAAGTTTGAAGCGGGTGAGCGTATCTATGACTTCCGGGAAGTGAAGGGTGGTCTCACCGAGCAACAGGCCATTCAGGAAGCCCAGCGTTGTATGTCCTGTGGTAACTGTATGGAGTGTGACAACTGTTACGGTTTCTGCCCGGATAATGCCATTATCAAACTGGGAGCTGGTGAAGGCTTCAAAATTGATTATGACTACTGCAAAGGCTGTGGTATCTGTGCCACGGAGTGTCCTCTGGGTGCTCTGGATATGGTGATGGAGACCATCTAAGCCCTCGTTACACAACTCTGCAACGGAGCTTTGATAGCGCTGCTAGACTCTGGCCGGTTGATCTGGCCAGAGGTTCTGATGATGCGCTTCAGTTTAAAAATAATAACAGCTATAGTTCTCATTTTTGCTTCACTGGAAAGTCTTTTGGCAGCAGAATCTGCTGAACCAAAAAGTGAAGTGAAGCGGCAGGTTCTGATTCTTGTTGAGCCGGGTCTTCATCCGTATCTTGATTCCTTTCTGCTGGACGAATGGGTTGATCGAATTGCTGATGAAGGATGGAATGTTAATCTCAGGGTGCCGGAATCCCAGAGTATTGAAAACCTTGTAGCCTTGAAAGAATACCTCTATCAGCATGCGGATGTGTCTGGTGCTGGAGGGGTCATTCTTGTCGGTGCATTTCCGTGGTTGGCACACGAAAGCTTCGATAACGCCATTCATGATTTGTGGCTGACCACCCGTATCAAGGCTGTTGGCCTGAAACTTGATAAAGAAACTGGAAAACTGCAACCAAAAATTGAGCCTTATTACCAACACAAAAATACAGATTTCTGGCTGAGTCGCATTACCCCTCCTGAAAAGAATGAGGCAGATGGTTTCAACGCTGAGGGCTACAGCGTTGAAGAGTACAGCGAATGGGTTAATCGTTACCTGAATGACAATATTGCTTCTCGCCAAAAGGGCGTAGCACTTGAAGAGCTTCACGGAGATTGCACCCTGGAAGGGCAGCTTGTGTGTACTCCATGGCGTTTCGAGAGTAAAGAGAATGTAGCCGGTTCACCAGCAGGAGTCGCACTACGAACTGGGTATGGCCTTCATCTTGATAGTATCAATGTAAGTAATTATGATTTTTTATACGGCTGGGTCGGTCGCACTGTAGGATCATTCTGGGAAGCGGGTTCCGGCACTATAAAATCAAAAATCGGTCAGATTTACTCCGCGTTTGTTTCTATGAATAACATTATCCCTTCGTTTCTTATGGGAAAACCATCACCGGATGGATACAGCTTTGGCACGGTGGCCGCGCCACTGGAAATTACTGGTGGGGTTGTTTTTTGGCTAACAAGGGATTGGGCAACAAAGAAACTTTCCGTATGGTCTTTGATCAGCCTAAGCATTGGGATTATGTTGGCTGATTTTCATAAGTCCTATGATCGACAGGAGAAATTTTCCCACAAACCTTATCTGCCAGTATTGATGGGAGATGGCACTGTACAGTTGAAAGTTTCAAGTGAGCAATAATTTTTTACGCTAAAAGGATAGTGACTGGCAGGACGCCACCATCATGCCCAAAATTCCCAGAGTTCAACCCTCGCTTTCTGGAGCTAGCGGCAGGCATACCCTCAAAGTCCACCTTTCGGAGAGTCTTTTGCCTTCTTGATCCTGTTGCTTTTGAAGCCTGCTTTACAGCCTGGATAAAACAGACGCTAACGGAGATTGCTGGCAGCCATCATCTGGCGGTTGATGGGAAGATCCTTCGAGGTTCCAGATCTCAAGGCAAAAAGCCGGTTCTGCTGGTCAGCGTCTGGAATTCAGAGCTTGGATCAGGGCCACTCCTGAAATACTTCGCTGATATCTTTGTCAACCAGACAATTTACCTCGTATACAATCGTTGGCGTACTTCTTCTGGAGTGAATCGAAAAGTCAAAATAGAACCGATGGCGATTAAAATCTATTTAGGAATAGTCCCGAAATAACGTCCTGGTTTGCTTTTCCCTTTGTTACGCAAAGGGGAAAAGCAATATTAGAAACAGGAACTTATCTTAGGACTGTTCCTAAAAAGCGGAGTTACTGTTTTTCAGATTGCCTGTCAGGATGCCTGTCTGGCTTTTTCTGCTCTGGCATGAAATACATAACCCAGCAGGTTTAACAGAACCTGAGCAGCCAGAATGCTGGTTGTTCCGCTTTGGTCGTAGTCCGGGGCAACTTCACACAGGTCAATACCAACAACTTCACCCTGATAAGCCACCTGCTGCAGAACTTCCATTACTTCGTAATACTGAAAACCACCGTGGCTAGGCGTACCAGTACCAGGAGCGATTGAAGGGTCGAAACCGTCAATATCAATGGTGATGTAGTAATTCACATCTTTTGGAATCAATTTCATCACGCCATCCAGCCCCAGACGACGCACGTCCCGTACAGAAAGAATGGTTGAACCAGCTTCTTCTGCCAGTTTGTGGTCGGTACGGTTGGAAGAGGATACATTGCGAATACCCAGCTGGGTCATACCGCTGATATAGCTTTGCTCCGATGCCCGGCGCATAGGGTTGCCATGGCCATAGCGTACGCCATGACGCTCATCAACAAAGTCGAGATGAGCATCAATCTGGATAATATGGATAGGACCTTTGTTTGCGAACTGTTCAAAAGCTCTGATACAAGGCGCATTGACGGAATGGTCACCACCAACAGTAACGGGCAGAGCACCGGCTTCCAGCATTTTACGCACGCCGTATTCAATATTGGCGTGACTTTTTTCAGTATCGGTGTGAACCATATCGGCATCACCGATATCAACGATGTTCACACCTTCAAGGTACATGGTGTCTTCTTCATAGGAGTAAGCACCGCCATGGCCAAATGAAAACAGTGTTGAAGCTTCTCTTACGGAACGAGGGCCCATGCGGGCACCTGAACGCCACTGGGTTCCGCAATCAAAGGGTGCGCCCATAAAGGCGACATCGGCCTTGATATTATCCCAGTCTTCACAGGTCCGGCTTTTGGCAAAAGTACAGAAACCAACAAATGGAAGGTTTAGACGACCTTTTTCGTAGGCATTTTCGCTCATTATTATTATTCCTGTTTCACATCTGCACTGCTGGTGAAGCAGTGTTGAAACAGGAGTATTACAAAGATGGTTTTATCAAAAAATATAAAAGTTATGATGCTTATATTAAGAAAAATAATGTGAAGTAATGGTCGTTACAAAACCGGCTCAAGCCTTTCTCTGGTATCCAGAGCAGGAAGAGTCGCTTTTATATCTTCCAGAAAGACAGTGACAATATTGCGTATCGAAGGTGAGTCGCGCATAGCCAGATAAAAGGATGAATAGTGGCTGAGATTCAGATGATCAATGGCTTTCATCTCTCCTCGGTCCACCCAGTTCTGGGCATAGTGTACGGGCAGAAAGCCCATGAACTGGCCGCTGATGATCAGCATGGCCTGGGCTTCCATATTACTGACATAGGCGGTGTTTTTAATGCCGGGCAAGTCCGGGTTCTGCATATAGGCACGGCTGGAAACTCTGTATTGCTGCAGGCTCTGCCAGCTAATCTCATTTTCGGAAAGTGAGAATAGCGGATGCTGTTTACCGCAGTAAAATCGATGCTCTTCTTTATGCAGTAACTCATAACTCAGGGTGCTGTCCCGCCGTTGAAAGGGACCAATGCCAATATGGATATGTCCGCTGATTAACTGTTGCTCCAGTGCTTCGGGAGGCAGGATTTCCAGCTTGATGGAAACATTATTCTTTCTGCTGAAAAACTTCTCAACAGCCTGATACAGCGGGAAAGCCTGGTTAGTGATGGTGTTATCAATCAGGCCAATACGCAGGGTACCGGTGAGATTATTTTTGAGTTCTCCAAGTTCTGCTTCAAAATCAGAAATATTGTTTAGAACAAAACGACATTTATCGTACGCAAGCTCCCCCTTCTCCGTCAGTCTGAAACCGCTCCTGCCTCGATGACATAACTGGAAGCCCAGTCTGATTTCCAGGTCGCGGATATGGGTGCTGATAGCCGGCTGGCTCATTCCCAGTGCAGCCTGGGCACTGGCAAAGCCGCCACACTCTACAACGGTGCAGAATGTCAGTAGGTGTTTCATGGAGTACTGAGTCATAGTTTTTATTATCATTTGTTATGCAGACTCAAGTTACATTAACTTTTATAATATATACATAAGCTTTTTTATATTTTTTAATAAATGTGCTTTTGCAATACTGGCCACGCATCTACGTTGCTGTAATTGAAATCGCTAATAAAAATAAACTCTATAAAGCGAGGCTTTCTCGATGTTCAAATTAGGGACACATGTTCGCAAACTGACTGCATCTGCTGCGATATTTATGCTTCCGTCGTTGTCTATGGCGGAAGAGTGGAAGTTTGCGATTGAAGAAATTCCTGGCTCCATTATGGATTCCTACGCCCAGGAATTTAAACGAAGAATCGAAGCTAAAACCAACGGTGATATTACCGTTAACGTCTACCCTCAGGGTTCGCTGGGCACACCTACAGAAATAATTGAACAGACTGCTGACAGTGTCGTGCATTTTTCCAATGTATCGGTGGGCAACCTGGGGACTTTTGTTCCTGAATCTCAGCTGTTCCTACTGCCCTATACCCTGCCTTCTGATCCCAAAGCCATATCAGATATGCTGACCACCAGTGATGTGATTTACAAAGATCTGAGTAAGGACTTTTCCAGTAAAGGACTGCAACTTCACACTATGTACTCGGAAGGACCACAGGTCTGGACGACCAATAAGGAAGTGAGAAAGCCCGCAGATCTCAAGAACTTTAAAATGCGTGTAATGGTGTCGCCTATTCTGCTGAAAGCTTACGAAGATATGGGCGCCAGTCCAACACCACTGCCATTTGGTGAAGTCTACGGTGCTTTGCAGCTGAAGATTGTCGATGGCCAGATAAACCCGGTACCTACCATAGAAGAAATGAAATTCTATGAAGTAACCGACTATATGATCTGGGCGGGTGAACAGGAGCTGGTGACTACTGTTGTTTCCGGTACTGACTGGTATGAAACGCTTTCTCCCTCGAAGAAACAGCTGATCAGTGAAACCATGACAGAAATGCGCGGCTTTATTGATGATGTGGTGGTGCGCTTCAATGAAGACAAGCTGGATAAGATCAAGGCTGCCAAACCCGGTATTAAGTTTGTGAAGCTGAATTCCGAGGAACAGTCTGTGTTCAGGGAAAGAAGCAATGCAACCCATGCTGCGTTTGATGATGTAGCAGGTAAGCGTGGTCAGCAACTGCTCAAGAGTCTGTTAGCCGAGCTTGAAACTCAATAAATGCATGCGTTGAGATATCAGCCAGTGTCATGCTGGCTGAAGCTCCTTCTGCATCACGTCTGCCCCCTGTTTAATTACTCAGCTGTTCTGTGAGTCTTATATGCTTAAAGGTATGTTCAGGGTGCTGGCTCAAATCGACCTCTGGATAGGTCGAATTGAAGCAAGTATTCTCAGCCTGGCAATTATCGCTATGGCCACTAACTCGATCGCCAATGTCTTTGGTCGTTATGTCTTCAATCAAAGTTTGTATTTCTCGGACGAGCTTAACCAGTTTCTGATTGTCGTTATCACTTTTATGGGTCTGGGCTATATCACACGAAAAGGCAAGCATATTCGCATGTCCGCCTTCTATGATATGTGGCCTGCCAAGGTTCAGAAAGTGTCGATGATTGTCATAGCTCTGCTTACTGCGGTGGTGATGTTCGTGCTGGCCTGGTACGCATTTGAATACGTTCAGAAACTTGAGCGTCGTGGTCGTGTAACACCGGCCCTGCAGGTTCCACTTTATCTCACTTATATCTGGGTCTCTCTGGGCTTCTTTATTGCCGGTATTCAATATCTGTTGACGGCCATCAGAAACACAGACCTGTCTGACGATACCGTGTTTATCTCTTACACAACTGTTGATACCTATGATGATCCAGAAATAACCAGTGTTATGGAACGTTGCCAGACCGGTACCGAGACAGTGGTTGAATCCAATTCTAATAATAAGCAGGAGCCGAAGCCATGACGTTTGTAATGCTGGGTATCATGCTGGTTCTATTGCTAAGCGGCTTTCCCATGATGATGCCGCTGCTCTGTGCCGCTATTGTCGGCTTTGTTGTTTATTATCCTGACCTCAGTTTGCAGCTTGTGGTGCAGCAGATGATTGGCGGTGTTAAGCCGTCAGCCCTGATTGCCGTGCCAATGTTTATTCTGGCTGCAGATATTATTACCCGTGGACACTCCGCTGACCGGCTGGTGGATGTGGTTATGCGTTTTATGGGGCATATACGGGGCGGTCTGGCTGTATCGGTTACCACGGCCTGTGCCATGTTTGGTGCTGTCTGTGGCTCAACTCAGGCGACAGTGGTTGCTATTGGTGGTGCTATGAGACCACGGATGCTGAAGGCCGGTTACAATGATTCGTTTTCCATAGGCCTGATTATTAACGCTGCTGACCTTGCCTATCTGATTCCGCCTTCCATTGGCATGATCATTTACGGTGTTATTTCAGGGACTTCCATTTCCGAACTGTTTATTGCCGGGCTGGGGCCAGGGTTACTGATTATTGCGCTGTTTTCCATGTACTGCATCTGGTACGCCAAACGTCATAATATTCCAGTGGAGCCAAAAGCCAGCTGGTCAGAACGCTGGGTTGCATTGAGACGAGCCCTCTGGCCTGCCGGTTTTCCGGTAATTGTTGTCGGAGGCATTTACGGCGGTATCTTCAGTCCGACGGAAGCAGCAGCTATCTGTGTGCTCTATGCCCTGGTGCTGGAAATGGTGGTCTTTCGATCTATCAAGTTAAGGGATGTGGCTGATATAACACTCTCAACCGGAGCTGTTACATCGGTGGTGTTTATTCTGATTGCTGCCGGAGCGGCTTTCTCATGGCTGCTCTCTTATGCCCAGATTCCACAGCAGATTATTGCGTCACTGGGTCTTGAAGGTGCAGGAGTGGTGACAACGCTGATCGCTATTAATGTGGCCTTTTTTATTGGTTGTATGTTTGTGGACTCCATAGTCGTCATTCTTATACTGGTGCCTATTTTCGCTCCTCTGGTGAAAGCTGCAGGACTTGACCCGGTTCTGGTCGGTGTAATGATTACTTTGCAGGTGGCTATTGGTGCAGCAACCCCCCCCTTTGGCTGCAATATCTTTACAGCGGTAGCGGTTTTCAAAAGACCATTTGTTGATGTTATCAGGGGGGTTCCACCCTTTCTGTTTATTCTGTTTGTGGTCACCGTTTTGCTGGCCAGTTTTCCTGAAATAGCATTATGGCCTCGTGACCTGGCATTTCGCTGAGTAAGAATCTGACTGGAGATACAAAGCCCCGAGAACTAGCGGCTCCAACATGAGCCAAACATAAGCTGGCGACGATATCACCGACACCTGGTATGGTTTTGAGGTTTTGTCTCTGAGCATTATCTTCCACTAATTTTTTGGGTGTTTTATCAAGCTCTGGAATCCGAGCACTAAGAAGCAGGTAGTGCTCGTGACAGCAGTGAAGCTCTGCCTTCAGTAGCGAGGGAAGTACAGCACATTTATTATCGAGCCAAACAAAAAGCTTCTTCATCGCCGCATGCCCTTGAGGTAAGGCCGCATCAAACTCCAGTAAAATAGCGCCTATGCGAGACATCCATCCCTTTCGGTCTTTGACATAACCGTTACGACGCCGGTGTAAGGCTGCGATGGCTTGTGTTTGTTCTGACTTCATAGAAACAAAACGCATTGAAGGGCGTGTTGCAGCCTCTGCTATTGCGTCCGCATCAGTAAAGTCATTCTTGTTGGTTTTGACATAAGGCTTTACATATTGTGGCGGAAGAAGCTTGGCTTCATGTCCATAATACTTATGATGGTTTGCCTCTTCACTATCATCACTCACCAGTTTATGAGACTGGCGAGAGGGTGGGGCGGATCATCTCATTAAACATGAAGTCAATCCAAAAACAATATCTGGTCGTTCTTTGAACAAGAATTCAACAGCACTCGTCTGGGCAGATCTAAACCAAGCCGGAATAGGCTTATGGCTGGCCGATAATGTTTGTTGGAAGGCAGCTGATCTGTTTCACTATATTGTCGGCTCTGTTCACACTAACTGTGGGTTAAGCCAATGAGATGCCTCCTGATCTAACAAACTCTCTTCTGAGAAAATATGTGTCTTTAAAAATCGTTTCCAGCCCAGATAGCGCGA
>NZ_CAMZOG010000012.1 GCF_947331445.1 Parendozoicomonas sp. Alg238-R29
GGTGGGTGATGACGGGATCGAACCGCCGACCCTCTGCTTGTAAGGCAGATGCTCTCCCAGCTGAGCTAATCACCCAAAAATCTTTAAACTGACCTAAGCCTTTGATCATTCTCTATGAGAACAATCAGGAAGCGCATTATACAAAAATAAAAGCGCTTTGCCAGACCGCTGATCCAGCATAATTTTCTTCACTGACCAACATTTATCAAATTAATGAATAAATGGCGGACCGGACGGGACTCGAACCCGCGACCTCCGGCGTGACAGGCCGGCATTCTAACCAACTGAACTACCGGTCCGCGCTAACTTTTTGAGATAATCTTGTCAGGAACATAACACTCTCGACAAGCTTCTCGAATTTGGTGGGTGATGACGGGATCGAACCGCCGACCCTCTGCTTGTAAGGCAGATGCTCTCCCAGCTGAGCTAATCACCCGATCTTTCCCTATCGATTATCTCTAAGAGATTCCTGAAAGGTTTTCAGTCCCACAGACTTAAGTACTTGTGTTACTGCGTGAAGACGGCGCGCATTATAAGCAGCATCCTGCACCATGTGCAATAGGAATATCCCTTTCATTTCCGAAGCTTAGGTTTGATTGCGATGCCCCTGCGGCTCCCATGCATCTGTCGTATGCTTCTGATTCATTGCTATGACATAGGCCACCCGTAAAAGGCAGCTATGGAACTCAGAACCCGACCCTGCCAAACTGGACAACAAATATCGAAAACCAGTCCGCCGGAGCTTCTTTATGTGGTTTAAAAACCTTGTCCTGTACCGTTTCAGTCAGAACACTGACATAACAGCAGAAACACTCGAAGAAGGTCTGAGCCAGCAGCCTTTTCGCCCTTGCGGAAAAACCGAGCTGTCATCCTATGGCTGGGTATCACCAGTTCCCAACGGCGAAACACTTCTCCATCAGAGTGGCAACTTCCTTACACTGGCCGCAAAGAAAGAAGAACGCATTTTGCCCACAAGCGTTGTGAGAGATGCCGTTAATCAGAAAGTTGACCAGATAGAAGCCGACCAGGGCCGTAAAGTTTTCAAAAAAGAAAAAGATCAGATCAAAGATGAAACCACCCTTGACCTTCTGCCCCGTGCATTTACCCGCTCAGGGATAACCCGCGCCTATATAGATACCCGTGGCGGATGGTTAATAGTTGACGCCAGCAGTTTCCGAAAAGCAGAAGAGCTAACCAGCACCCTACGCAGCGCCCTTGGCTCCCTGCCCGTTGTTCCACCTGCGCTGGCAAACTCTCCTGCGGCCACCATGACCCAGTGGCTCGAACAACAGGCCGCCACCCTGCCCAGCTCTATAACTCTTGGAGATGAGTGCGAACTTAAAGATCTTGGTGAAGATGGGGGCACTATTCGTTGCAAACGCCACGATGTACTGGCCGACGAAATCATTAATCATCTCAACACCGGCATGCAAGTCAGCAAACTTGCCATCCATTGGAACGAAGCCTTGTCCTGCATTATTGGTGATGACTTCCTGATTCGCCGACTGAAGTTCACCGACACTCTGCAGGAACAGTCCGAAAGCCTTAATGCGGAAGATGAAGCCAGCCGCTTTGATGCAGACTTCACTCTTATGGCAGGAACTCTTGCCGAATTCCTGAAAGAGCTGATAACGGTTATGGGGGGAGAAGAGGAGAAAGAAGAGTCCGTCTGGGAAACTAAAGCGACAATTTCTTCAGAACAGGAACAGGAACAGGAACAGGAAGAGGAAGAGGAAGAGGAAGAGGAAGCGCCGTTTTAAGACGCCTCTTCATTACGCAGATTCCAGAACAACAAATGCCTGAGCATATTCAGCCTCATCAGAGAGGCTGATATGCACACCGGAAATACTACGCTCTTTCTGCAACTCCAGAGCAGCGCCCTCCAAGGTGAGAATCGGAGCCCCGGACTCAAGATTGCTCACTTCAAGATCCTGAAACGACACCTTGCCAATACCTGTCCCCAAAGCTTTTGATGCAGCCTCTTTTGCCGCAAAACGGCTGGCAAGATAAATTGCCGAACAGTTTCTCTGTTCAAACACCTGATACTCATTGTCTGTAAGAATACGGCGAGCAAAACGCTCACCTGAACGCTGCAGTGCCTCTTCCATTCTCACCACAGAGACAATATCGGTGCCGATACCCACAATCACTGAGCAACCTGCTGATAACGGGAAGCATCAATCATCAAAGCACGCATTTCACGCACCGCTTCAGTCAGGCCAGTAAACATAGCCCGCCCCATAATGGCATGACCAATATTCAGTTCGCAGATGCCAGGAATCGCAGCAACAGGTTCAACATTCTGATAGTTCAAGCCGTGACCAGCATTCACGATCAAGCCTTCTTCAACACCCAGTTCAACGCCTTTACTAATACGCTCAAGCTCTGCTTTACGCTCCTCATCGGTTTCTGCATCAGCATAAGCGCCGGTATGCAATTCAATGAAAGGGGCTCCACAACGCTTGGCAGCTTTAATCTGCGCTTCATTCGCATCAATAAACAGCGACACCTTTACACCAACTTCAGCCATACGCTCACAGGCAACGCGAATACGGTCTTCCTGCCCTGCGACATCCAAACCACCCTCAGTGGTCAACTCTTCGCGCTTTTCGGGAACCAGGCAAACATGGGAAGGTTTCACCTCTTCGGCAATAGCCAGCATTTCATCGGTAACTGCCATTTCGAGGTTCATGCGGGTTTGCAGCAGATCTTTCAAGCGGTAAACATCATGATCCTGGATATGACGACGATCTTCACGGAGGTGGAGGGTAATACCATCAGCACCGGCTTGCTCAGCATCCAACGCCGCTTTCACAGGATCTGGGTAATGAGTTCCCCGAGCCTGACGCAGCGTAGCAATATGATCGATATTCACACCAAGCAGAATTCTATTAATCGGGATCATGCCTTACTCGTTATTCGTTCTACAGGTTTATGTACTGAAGTGATAATACACAGAAACAGACAACGGCACCCAACCAAAAACGCATGGATAACTTAAGGTGCCCGGAACAGCTCTCGGCTTCGCAATACTCTCTCACCCAACAGCGGGTGAATAGCCATTCTCATTAGACGCTTCAATTCCGGCAGCGAAGCCTCAGAAACCTGCCCTACTGCCAGCTCCATTAAGGCCTTTCCAGAGAAGCGGTTAGGAACAGATGCAGAATCACTTCCAGAAAGCCGCCAGAAACCATTCTCAGGATCGTAGCGATAGTAGTTATCTGCGCACATGTCTGCTCCCGATCCAACATCACAGCCAAGGGGCAAGCCATAACCCAGGCAATCCAGAAGTTGTTTTTCAAAGAGTCGCAAAACCGACTCAAGGGAAGCATCTCCAGCAAGATGTTCGAGAAGCCACTGGTAAAGCTCAGGAACGCCATCAACGGACTGCCAGGGCTGCATTAATCGCTGAAGAAGTTCATTGGCGTAAAGACCGCTGAAGAGCCTTGCCCCCATAAGAGCATGCACTCGTTGCTGCTCAAGGGCTTTTAAGGTTTTCAGTTCAGTTTTACCTGTCCAGCTAACCAGAAGCTCTGCAAAAGGCTGGAGCAACTGCCCACGGCGGGGCTTACCTTTTTTGGTCGCGGAACCTCTAGCCCCATTGGCAACCACAGAGATTCTGCCATGATCCCAGGTTAACAGGTCAACCAACAGGCTTGATTCTTTATAAGGGCGGGTATGCAGAACCCATGCAGGCTGAAGATCAACTGAACGCGCCAGCATTTTTCACTCCCTGAATGAGCTCTGCCATAAACGTGAAAAAATTACGCCAGATCGTTATAACCCAGGCTTGCCAGTGCACGCTCGTCATCAGACCAACCACTGCGCACTTTCACCCACAGGTTCAGCATAACCTTGCTATCGAATAGTTTTTCCATATCAAGGCGGGCATCACGACCGATTGTTTTCAGACGAGAACCCTTGTCTCCGATGACAATTTTCTTCTGCCCCGGACGCTCAACCAACAGCAAAGCACCAATATGCAAAACACCGTCAACATCTTTGAACTCTTCGATTTCAACAGTGATCTGATATGGCAGTTCATCGCCCAACTGACGCATCACTTTCTCACGAACCAGTTCAGCAGCAAGGAAACGAGAACTGCGATCAGTAATCTGGTCATCACCAAAGAAGTGCACACTCTCTGGCAGGAAGCCGTTTACCAAGCGCTCCAGACGATCCACGTTGTGGCCATTCTTGGCAGCCATGGGAACAATATGAGCAAAGTCCATCTTTCGGGACAACTCATCCAACCAGCGAATCAATCCACTTTTATCATCCAAACGGTCAACCTTATTAACCACCAGAATAACAGGCGCCTTGGCATTCTTGATCTTCTCAAGAACCATTTCGTCTTCTTCGGTCCAGCGCAGGCGATCAACCAGGAAAATGATCACATCCACATCAGCCAGAGAAGATGTGGCCGCACGGTTCATGTAACGGTTAATGGCCTTTTCAGCCCCTAGGTGCATTCCCGGCGTATCTACATAGATCGCCTGCACTTCGCCTTCAGTTTTAATGCCGTGAATCTGGTGACGGGTCGTCTGGGGCTTACGGGAAGTAATGCTCAGCTTCTGGCCAAGAATTCTGTTCAGCAGCGTAGACTTACCAACATTGGGGCGACCGATAATAGCCACATAACCACAACGCCCCAGAGAAACTGCCTGCTCGATCATTCTTCCACCTCCACACCCAGAGAGACCAAAGCTCTGCGGGCGGATTGCTGTTCAGCAATACGTCGACTGCTACCTGTTCCTTCTGTATCGGACAAACCTTCAACATGACAGCAAACCTTGAAGGTCTGGGCATGGGCTTTACCCTCAATACTCAGAAGTTCGTAGTCTGGCAGCTTCTGCTGGCGAGACTGAAGGTGTTCCTGCAAGCGGGTTTTAGGATCTTTGTTGTGCTGATCGGTCACAGACAGAGAACTGAGGCGTGAGGCATACCATACCTGCACACGTTCACGGCAAGTTTCCATTCCAGAATCCAGATAAATCGCTCCCAGCAAAGCTTCTACAACGTCTGCCAGAATGGATTCCCGACGAAAACCTCCGCTTTTCAGCTCACCGGAACCCAGCAGCAGGAAGTCACCCAAACCAAACTCACGAGCCAGCTCAGCTAGAGTCTGCCCCCGCACCATGCGTGCGCGCAGACGGCTCAACTGCCCTTCACGGGCCTCAGGAAAGCGCCGAAAGAGATCTTCAGCAATCAGAAAGTTAACGATGGAATCCCCGAGGAACTCCAGACGTTCATTGTTACGACCGCCACAACTGCGGTGTGTTAACGCCAGAACTGCGAGATCAGGGTCTTTGAAGGAGTATCCTAACTTGCGTTCCAGCTTGTCTAACGAAGATTTCACTGCTGTTTGATTTTCCAGCTGTTCTCAAAAATTATCACAACATCGATATTTGAAATAAAATCGATACGGCGTTCATAGTTCACATCGGCCACCAGAAAGGCTCCTTCCTGACGTACCTGAATGGCATCGCCGGGTATATCCCGGATGCCGTTCACCTGAAACCCTTTGCTAATCCAATCTCTTACATCCCTTGCCCGAGCCTGGCGTATATTGGAGCGTTCATCCAAAGAGTCCAGAACGGATCGCACAGAAAAGTTATCCATGTACACTGGCGCTACTTTAAACAACACCATCAAACAGAATAACCCTGCCACTGTATAGCACAGCACCCCAAGAGCCGAAGCTCCCTTTTGGGTTTGCATTGTTTTCATGGCGATCCCCTTTTTATTCTAATTATGGGCGATTCTTCCTTATTTCAAAGCTCACACAAAAGCTCAAAATGCCGCCTCTATCACAACTGAAACATTTTATTCTACGGAACCATTGTTACGGAAGTTGGGGATATCCGTCCAGCTTGGCCAGTGCATCCATATATAAACGGCCTTACCCACAACATTGGCATCAGGTACAAAGCCCCAGAAGCGGCTGTCGTTACTGCGATCCCGGTTATCACCCATCACGAAATAGTTTCCTTCAGGGACAACCCACTCCCCTTCTGCACGGCGATTGGGAATCATCATATCCTTGCGAATTTCGTGGGTTACGCTGCCGATGGTCTCATCATAAATGCGATAAACAGGGCGAGTACCAAAGCGCTTGTCGTAGTCGTCCAGACGTTCACCAATAAAGCTCTCGGAAACTCGATCACCATTCACATAAAGTGTTTTGTTGGCGTAACGAATAGAATCCCCGGGAACACCAACTACCCGCTTGATGAAATTAATATTCGGATTGGCCGGCTCCTTAAACACCATTACATCCCCGCGCTGGGGGTCATTCACCGACAAAACCTTGGTGCCAGCCACTGGCAGCCGCAAACCATAGGTGTATTTATTCACAAGAATAAAATCACCCACTTCCAAGGTTGGCAGCATAGAACCGGAAGGAATCTGGAAGGGCTCATACAGAAACGAACGCAGCACCAGAACAAGTAAAAGAACAGGGAAAACAGATTTTGAGGACTCAACCAGAACCGGCTCACGCTCAAGGTCTTCCAGCGTAGTTTCATCAGGAACATCAACCCGATCCCGATATAACTCCACGGCTCTCATACGCCGCGGTGCCAGTGCAAGACGATCTATCAATGCAACCAGCCCTGTGGCAAAAACCAACACCACCAGAATCAGAGGAAAATTTAAATCCATCACGTTTCGTTATGCCCTTTTTCTCATGAAGGAAGCCTCTGCTACAGAGACGCTCCCTCACTTATGGCTACCACTACTGCAAAACCCATCCTCAGGATCAAACAGTACCAGCTGTTTATTTGTCTACTTTCAGCACTGCAAGGAAGGCATCCTGTGGAATTTCCACTCGACCAACCTGCTTCATACGCTTCTTACCGGCCTTCTGCTTCTCCAACAGCTTACGCTTACGGGAAACATCGCCACCATAACACTTGGCTGTTACATTCTTGCGCAGAGCCTTAACGGTGGTTCTGGCAACAATCTGACCGCCCAATGCAGCCTGAATAGCCACATCAAACATCTGGCGAGGAATAATTTCCTTCATCTTCGCGGTCAGGTCACGACCACGGCCATGGGAGTTATCCTTGTGCAGAATCAGGGCAAGGGCGTCAACCTTCTCACCATTGATCAGGATATCCATCTTAACCATGTTGGCCGCTTCGAAACGGTCAAAACTATAGTCCAGGGATGCAAAGCCGCGACTAACAGACTTCAGGCGGTCAAAGAAATCCAGTACAACCTCGCTCATCGGCAGGTCATAAGCCAGGGAAACCTGCCCACCAGTAAACTGCATGTCCTTTTGAATACCACGCCTATCAACACAGAGGCTGATCACATTACCAAGATAATCCTGTGGTACCAGGATGTTGGCACGAACAATAGGCTCACGAATTTCGTCAATACCACCAGGGTCAGGCAAGCGAGAAGGGTTATCCACCTCTACGGTGTCTCCATTCTTCATCAGTACCTGATAAATGACCGTTGGTGCTGTTGTAATCAAATCCAGATTGTATTCACGCTCCAGACGTTCCTGGATAATCTCCATGTGGAGCATACCCAGAAAACCACAGCGGAAACCAAAACCCAGAGCATCACTGGATTCAGGCTCATAAAACAGCGACGCATCGTTCAGGCTGAGTTTTTCCAGCGCTTCACGGAAGTTCTCAAAATCATCAGAACTAACCGGGAACAATCCTGCATACACCTGAGGCTTCACTGTCTGGAAACCCGGCAAGGCATCCACATCCTGAGTTTTTGTGTGGGTCAGCGTATCCCCCACAGGCGCACCATGAATGTCCTTAATACCGGCAACAACATAACCCACTTCGCCAGCCTGAAGAATACCTGTAGACTCCCGCTTTGGAGTAAATATGCCGATATCGTCTACCTGATGCGTTTCTTTGGTAGACTTAACGAACATTTTTTCTCCCTTACGCAGGGTTCCATTCATCACCCGTACCAGAGAAACAATACCTAGATAATTATCAAACCATGAGTCGATAATCAGAGCCTGTAAAGAACTGTCACGATCCCCTTCCGGGGCAGGAACTGTCGCAATCAGTCGCTCCAGAACATCCTGAACTCCCAATCCACTCTTCGCTGAACATTGAACAGCATCGGTAGCATCAATACCGATAATCTCTTCAATCTCCTGAGCAACACGCTCCGGTTCAGCCTGAGGCAAGTCCATCTTATTCAGGACTGGCATAACCTCCAGCCCCTGCTCGATTGCTGTATAGCAATTAGCAACAGATTGCGCTTCAACACCCTGTGCCGCATCAACAACCAGCAAGGCACCTTCGCAGGCAGCCAGTGAGCGAGAGACTTCATAGGAGAAATCAACATGCCCTGGAGTGTCGATAAAGTTCAGTTGATAAATTTCACCATCCTGCGCTTGATAATCCAGCGTTACGCTTTGGGCTTTGATGGTAATGCCCCGTTCCCGCTCAAGCTCCATGGAGTCCAGTACCTGAGCTTGCATTTCACGGTCACTCAGGCCACCACAGTCCTGGATAAAACGGTCAGCCAATGTAGATTTGCCATGATCGATATGGGCAATAATGGAAAAGTTGCGAATGTTTTTCAGGTTGCTCACCGTCAGTTACTCAGCGTTCGCCCCGCTCGGGCAACGCAATCTCCGGTTTATTTTCAGGGTGTTGAAGCACAGATTACGACTCCCCCCCTTAACAAACCAACCCGCAACAAAGTCGCGGGTTGGATCATGTAAACAATAATATGAGCGGAAGTTTACCGTATTTGCCTGAATGCCGCTATTCACCTTAACCACATCATCGCCTCCATTGGAAAACCTTAACCCAGAGAACAGCACTCACATAGAAAGACTATGAATTGAGCTATTTATGAATTCGGTGGCGAGGACTGAACAAACAATCAAAAGCCTGATAAACAGTCCACCCTGAAATCACTCAGGGCGGAACATACCATTACGCGGATAGCCGGAAAGTAATAAAGCCAGGAACGCCCCTGCGAATCAGGCGCATGGAAATAGTTTTATCAACAGGTAAAGAGCTGGTTATCTTTTGATACACTTCCGTAGTGGACACATCCTCATGGTTGATATGGGTGATTACATCACCGCTGCGCAGACCGTAAGCACGACCAACTCCTGTACCCACTTCCGTAACCACAACACCTTTGACGTCACCGTCAAGCCCCAGACGGGCTCGAGCCCCATCATCCAGACTGGAGACAGAGATACCCAAACGATTATCTGTACGCATACTGCTGCGAACAGACCCTGTTTTCTCATTGGGCAGCTCGCCAACCATTACACTGATAGTGTCTTCCTTGCCACGCCGCATCAGTACGACATCAACTTTCTTGCCAACGGGCGCACGACCAACAGCGATTGGCAGATCACTGGAGAATTTGATTTCACGACCATTGAAGCGAGTAATGATATCGCCAGCCTGCAAACCACTCTTGGCAGCCGGCCCGTCAGGAAGCACCTGACTCAGTAATGCACCATGGGGGCGTTTCAAACCAAAAGATTCTGCCAGATTGCGATCAACATCCTGAATCATCACGCCCAGCCATCCGCGGCGAACCTGCCCGTCTTCCTGCAGCTGCTTGGCTACATCCATAGCATCATCAATAGGAATGGCGAATGACAGTCCCATAAAGCCACCAGAGCGAGTGTAAATCTGGGAGTTAATACCAATAACTTCCCCATCCATATTCAGCAGTGGACCACCAGAGTTTCCGGGATTAATGGGCACATCTGTTTGAATAAACGGAACATAGTTTTCAGTCGGCAGACTGCGATTAAGGGCACTGATAATTCCTTTGGTGACCGAATAATCGAAACCAAAAGGTGAACCAATAGCAAACACCCACTGGCCGGGTTTCAGGGTGTCAGAATCACCGATTTTCACTGCAGGTAGATTCTTCCCTTCGACTTTCAGCAGAGCAAGATCAGACTTCTTATCCGCACCAACCAGTTTGGCTTTGTATTCACTGCGATCATTCAGGCGCACGATAATTTCATCTGCACCGTCCACAACATGGTTATTAGTCAGCACATAACCATCTTTAGAAATAATAAAGCCTGAGCCCAGTGACTGTGGCTGCGGACGGGACTCCCGCTGGGGAGCACCGCCACGCTCATCAGGAATCTGGAAGCCAAAGTAACGGCGCAGAATTTCCGGCAGCTCTTCACCGTAAGGGCCATACATCTGGCCGCGGTCACGCTTAGGTTTGGTCATGGTACTGATATTCACAATGGCTGGAGAAGCATTCTCCGCCAACGTGGAAAAATCAGGAAGATTCTCAGCAACTGCCGGTTTTGCCACCAGCAAAAAGACACAGAGTAATGCCATCCCCAAACTGAATAACAACGTTCCTGATCGTGTTACGATCAGGCGGAATCCATATTGAATCATGAATGCTATTTCCCGTAATGAACAATCATTGAAGTTTCTGGAAACAACTCCCGGGACATATCCTTTCAGGAGTTTTCTGAAGTAGAAAGTGGCACATGCCAGTACAGTACCTCTGGCTGGTATCGACTCTCTACTTTTGCGCGGGCAGCCCACCAACGCACAAAACCAAATCCTGCCAGCAACCCTGACAGACTTAATAGAATCACTATCGGCTCTGCAAAGTTCAACTCTGTACCGGTAACAGCACTCAGTATAAGAAGCAGGAGTGGAATCAGATAAACAAGGAAAGAGGCAGATACAACGGCATCCTCAGCCAAAGCAATCGTCACTTCATCTCCTTCATTCAACGGATAACGATTGGCTGCACGAATATAGGCATGATTGCGAGAAGGCTTCAATCGGCTCATGATCCCATGACCACATGTATTTTGAGCCTGACAGCTACCACAGGTACTTTTTCGGAGAGTTTCTACCCAGACGAAGTCTTTATCGACTTTTACTATACGACCACGCTCTTCAATCATGATGTTCTAAATCTACTTAATGTGATCCACTCAGGAAGGAGTGCAACCTCTTTTCTTATCTTTGAGGTTTCACAGACACAGCTACCCGTTCGGCTGTACCCAAAGGTACTTCACCGATAACCGTGACATTATAATAGGTATCTCCCTTGCGAAAGACTCTGGATACTGCAGAAGTTGCACCAATCTGCTCGGACGCTGGCCCCAGCACGCGGGACTCATCCTCTTCAACAAATACAGAAAACGCAGAAAGGCCATCACTGTAAAGGACGCTGTCCACCTTCTGCTTGGACACTGGGCTGTCGATTCGGTTGTAGCCTGTCACCTCAAAGCCTGCAGGAATCCAGCCTGCGTCCCAGCCTGACGGACTGGCTTCGCTTGAATCCGACTTGTTAGCAACCGCTTCTTTCTTAACCCAAGTTACTTCCCGAGAAGGCTCCAGATCTTTTGAAGGAATAGCTTCCTGAATGGAAAAGTCAGCAAACTGCATACGCTCAAGCACAGCCCCTTTTTCTCCAATCATTTCCGAACGCAGCAAAAGCCCAGTTTCTCGATCCAGCCAGAGAGTAAAACCGTAGCGATGATTATCCCTGGACTGCACATCTATACGAAGAACCGTTCTTCCAGCTACACGATCCTCGCCGCCAAACAAGAGACGATAAGAACGCCGTAGATCATCCTGAAAATTCGCGATCCGCTCGATTAGAGCACTCATACCCTCAGAGTGGAAACGACTGACATCCCCACCCGGACGAATAAAGGCGACCTGATCACCTTTTCGGACAATTTCCCGATAAGGCCCGTCCTGATAAATCAGGCGCTCGAGAATATCTTTCTCAGTAGGTTGATGAAACACCCGAAATGTCATCAGACCAGCAGCATTCTCGTAGATTAATACTCCCCGGTAAGAAATGCGGTCTGGTGCCGAAACCATTCGCATCAGCCAGTCTGCTGGAGCAGCCAGTGCTGGAATGATTTTAGGGGAAGGGGAAGAGGGTGAACTGCTCTCTGAAGTCGCACGACTTGCGGGAGAGATTAGAAACAGGCTGCAACTAAAAAGAGCCGCAGAAAACAAAATGGCAGTTGAAAAATCACTTCTTGCAGAGCCGAGTTTTCCTTTACCCATAAATATCTCTTTCAGTCAAATCCGTACACCCCTGCCAGACGGGGCGAGAACACCCGGAGCTTCTATTCAGAAGCTCCGGGGGTGATTTCAAAGCTGGCAGCACGCACAAATGGAACAATGCCATGGCTTTCACTGGCCGTTGTCTGCTCTGCGTGCTCCAACATATAAGCACGGAAACGACTCTGGGCAACCCGGTCAGCATAAATGCGAGCCTGGTTCATCTGCTCAGGTGTCATACCTGACTGGTTGATTCCCAAACTTGCCTGCAAACCTCTGGCTCCAAACATATCTGCAGATGGCAGATGGCCAGAAGGCACATTGACCGGAACTGGAGCCTGAACAGGTACAGTTTCTACTGTGGCTAGCTCAACACCAGCATCAGCATCGTTACGGTTTGCCACATTCCAGGTTTGCACACCAACCACTGTAGCTGCCGCCACAGAAGCTGCCACAGCCAAGCGACCAAGGTTCGCAAACAATCCCTTCCTGCTATTAATGGAATGAACATTGGATGCTGTTTCCATCTCTGGAGCAGGCCCATCTGCAAGAGCAGCACTGATTGAGCTGGAAAGATCCACACCGGAAAAATCATTACTTTCATGGCGAATAGCTTCGCCGATACGCTGGTAGCCTAAAGCCGCATCCCTGAGGTCCCGATCTTCACCAAGTTGTTCAAGCACTTTGTGCATTTCGAACTCATTGGCTTCACCATCCATCAGCGCGGAGAGAGATTCGCGCAGATGCTGTTGGGTCTTTTTGCTGGTATCACCCATAGGACACCTCACTGGTTATTGTCAGTTTCACTCATCCCCCAGCAGCCAACAAGGGCCAAAATACTCAAAACATTAAGCTGTCCGGTTCAACAGAGGCTTGATCACTCTGTCGATCGCCTCCCGGGCACGGAATATTCGAGAGCGAACAGTTCCGACCGGACAATCCATAACCTGCGCTATTTCTTCATAGCTCAGGCCTTCAAATTCTCTCAGTGTTACTGCCGTCCTCAATTCATCCGGCAGACTTTTAATCACCCCGAAAATCGCTTCTTCCACCTGGTTCTTCTGAAGGTTGTTCTCGGGAGTCTCAAGATCCTTCAGTGGATAAGCATTGTCATAGGACTCAGCGTCGTAGACATCCACATCCGTATCCGGGGGTCTTCTGCCCTTGGATACCAGGTGATTCTTCGCGGTGTTGATTGCAATTCTGTACAACCATGTATAGAACGCACTGTCTCCGCGAAACTGCCCCATAGCCCGGTATGCTTTGATAAAAGCTTCCTGGGTTACGTCCTGCACTTCCTGAAAGTCATGGACGTAGCTGCCTACAAGGCCAAGAATCTTATGCTGGTATTTAATAACAAGGAGATCGAATGCACGCTTATCCCCCTTGCGAACCCGTTCAACCAGCTGCTGATCGGTTTCAGGTGCACTTGCCATATGCTGCCCTCAACGTTTTTGGCGAGCTGTAGAGCCTACGCCAAAAAGCATTCGCCCCGATCTAACACAGTAGACAGTAGAGCTAACAAAAAGTTCCATGATTTGATTCATTTTTTTCAATTTTGTGAAATTCCGATGACAGACACCTGCAATTTACCCGTGAAGCGCCAAACTCAATTCAACAAAAACTCAAGTAAATGCGGCCTGCGGTGAAACTTCCTCAGCAAAATCCATCCAGAAAACAAAATACCATTGAATATGGCATTCAAATCATTTCCTCTGATACATCTGTGCCTTAAGATTCACTCTAGCAAAAACATTATGCAACTCAGCACAACTTTTCGATAGCACCGTTTTCTTCTATGCCAGCAGACATGCAACGCGAATTTTATTATGACGCCCTGGTTATTGGCAGTGGCGCTGCCGGCCTCACTCTGGCTCTGCATCTTGCCGAAACAGCCAGAGTCGCCGTACTCAGTAAACGGTCACTGGAAGCAGGCGCCACCTGGAAAGCTCAGGGAGGAGTCGCTGCTGTTTTAACGGATAACGACTCCGTTGATCAACATGTCAGCGACACTCTCACTGCCGGGGCGGGCTTATGTCAGGAGCCAGCTGTCCGCTTCACCACCAAGAATGGCCCTGCTGCTATTCAGTGGATGATTGATCAAGGTGTTCCTTTCACCCGCGATAGCGACGGTGAAAACTACCACCTCACTCGTGAAGGTGGACACAGCCAGCGTCGCATCATCCATGCCGCAGATACCACCGGGCAGGCAATCGGCAACACCCTGCTGGAAAACGCTAAAAGCCACCCTTCAATAGATCTGATTGAAAACCATCTGGCCATTGATCTGATTACCACCAACAAGCTGGGTATATCTGGCAATAACCGCTGCATAGGCGCTTATGCGCTGGATATTGACAACAACAGTGTCAATATGTTCCGGGCAAAGTCAGTTGTCCTGGCCACAGGTGGAGCAAGCAAGGCTTATCTCTATACCAGCAATGAAGACAGTGCCTCTGGAGATGGTATCGCCATGGGCTGGCGAGCAGGCTGCCGGGTTGCCAATATGGAATTCAACCAGTTTCATCCGACCTGCCTTTATCATCCTGATGCACGATCCTTTTTAATCTCAGAAGCGGTACGCGGAGAAGGTGGTCGCCTGCTGCTGCCCGATGGTTCGCAGTTTATGCATCGTTTTGACGAACATGGCGAACTTGCTCCCAGAGATATAGTTGCCAGAGCTATTGATCATGAAATGAAACGGCTCGGAGCTAACTGTATTTATCTTGATATCAGCCACAAGCCTGCTGCATTTATCAAGGATCACTTCCCGGGCATTTACAATCGTTGTAAAGAACTGGGCATTGATATTACTCAAGAACCCATCCCGGTTGTTCCCGCTTCCCACTATACCTGCGGCGGCCTTCTGGTTAACCATCAAGGCAGAACAGATATTGATGGCCTCTATGCTATTGGTGAAACCAGCTACACGGGGCTGCATGGGGCAAACCGACTGGCCAGTAACTCCCTGCTGGAATGTCTTGTTTATGCCAGGTCTGCCGCAAGTCATATAGAGTCACAACTCGACACTCCTTTGTTGGACATTCAGGTTTCAGCCTGGGATGCAAGCAAAGTGACAGATTCTGACGAAGATGTTGTCATCAGCCACAACTGGGATGAACTGCGCCGATTTATGTGGGATTACGTGGGTATCGTACGCACCACAAAGCGCCTTCTCAGAGCGAAGAACCGTATATCTCTTTTACAGCGGGAGATTAACGAGTTCTACAGTCACCACCAGATCAGCAGCGATTTTATTGAATTGAGAAATCTGGCCCAGGTATCCGAGCTGATTGTCGAGAGCGCGCTATCAAGGCGCGAGTCCCGAGGGCTTCACTACACCAGGGATTATCCGGAGAAGTTGCCAGCAGTTGCGGATACGATTCTAACTCCGCCTCTTTGAGTACATTCAACCGCCGAGAAGAAGGTACATCCGGAGCTGACGAAAAGGCTCCGGATGCACAGAATCCTTAAAGATCACGACCTTTCTTCGCTCTGTTTTTCCGCCATTCACGACCCGAAAAGACATCGTTGTTAAAAACGGTGTGATTAATTTCTCACCAACAGGCTCTGCATCAAACCAGGCACCGGTAACACTTTGAACCTTCCAGGAGTTCCGATAAAAACGAAGCCTCTTTACTGACCGAGGGGCACAACGCCAATAATCCCTGCGAAGGTAATAAAAGAAAGAAAGTGCAATAAGTGGCCACATCAATAAAAACCAAAACGCCACTACAGAAAAAAGAGGAATAACAGCGGTAGAAATATGAATACCAAGAGCCAGCCTTAACCAAAGGGCAGACTGGCCGAGCTGCAAATCAATAGATAGCTCGCTCAATGTACCGGTGAAAGAGAACGAGAACGCTCAATAATTTTCGCCACCATTGTGGCAAAACGCTTCTCTTCGGGCTCTTCCTTATTCATAAACCAGACAAATAGATCCGCATCTTCACAAGCCAGCAGATCGTTGTAACAGGTTTTATCTTCCTCACTCAGGCTCGGATAAACTTCTTTGGAAAATGGAACCAGAAGAACATCAAGCTCCAACATGCCACGGCGGCTATGCCAGAAGAGGCGGTTCATTTCTTCTTGAGTTGGTTGTGCTGCTTGTTTAGCCATCTGTAAATCCTGAAACTGGCCCTTATTATGCGCTTCATTATAGGGAGGGTGAGGTGCGTTCACAATTAAACATCCGACTCAGTGCTCCTGAAAGCAGTCAGACGTTAGAAGAACCTATGAAGATCGTAGTTATTCTACATTAAGCAAGCCTGACGCCACGAATAACTGCTTTCAGAGCCCCAAAGGGCATTTTCGGGAGCGTCCTAAACTTCACCACAAGGGTTTATACCCACAAAGCCACTAAGAGCTGGGAAGAGCCAGCTAAAATCCACTATCATGGCGTCATCGCCCACCAGAGACATTGATGTTTCAAAATGACCAGTAATGAGTGGCATACATGGCTTGAAAGCCAGAATATCGCCGTTAGCCACGGCATGATTACTTCAGCATCAGCCAGCAGCACTGAGGAACCCTGGCTGACACTTCTCGGACACCAGCTATTGCTGACCTTTTCCGGAAAAGAAAACCGGAAGTTTCTTCAGGGCCAGCTGACCTGCGATGTTGAGAAGCTGAAAAATAACCAAACAACTCTCGGCGCCTGCTGCACACCAAAAGGCCGGATGGTTGCCAACTTCAGGATTGTCGCTCACAACGATGACCTTATCTTTAGCCTTCCAGCCGATCAAAGCGATGTTCTGCATGAGCACCTGAAGAAGTACGCGATGTTCTTCCGTACCGTATCTATCCATCCGCAAAATGATAAATGGGTGCGACTGGGGCTTGGTGGAAAGAAAGCTTCAGAATTGCTGATAGAGCTTTTTGGTCAGATCCCGGAAACTGGCACTATCGCAGAGAATGATTATGGTATGGCATTTTCGGTTTTCGAATTCAGTCAACGCTATGAATTGTGGATCAAGCCTGACCGAATACAACAGGTTTGGGAAAAACTCTCAGCTAAGGCAACCGTTGTATCAACAGCAGCTTGGCAGTTAAGTGATATTAAAGATGGTATTGCGTGGGTAACCGAAGCATCAAGAGATGCCTGGATTCCTCAACATTTGAACTGGCAGGCAGTCGACGGCGTTTCCTTTAAAAAGGGCTGCTATACCGGCCAGGAAATTGTGGCACGGATGAAATATCTCGGTAAGTTGAAAAGCCGCCTGTATCGATTCACTCTTGAAGGGCAAGACTTGCCAGCTATTGGTTCAATTGTAAACAATCAGGCTGGCAACAAAACAGGTGATATCGTGGCAACCATACAATCTGCTGATAAAAGCCATATCGAGCTTTTAGCGGTTGTGCGCAAGGCCGACACAGAAGCCGAATTAACTTTGGCAGACACTGGAACAAAGTTACAACTGCAAAATATTCCTTACTCTGTTGAAGACTGAAGCTTCAACCCGCTAACTGAGCAGGTTTAAACCTGCTCAGTTAACCTCTCCCGCAACGAAGTAACTACTTTAGCCGCTGCCGCATAATCAAAGTTTTCAATACCCGACTGAATCTGTTCCAGCTGGTCATAACTACACTCAACCCTCAACAGCTGTTTTAACCGTTGAAATGTATCTACTGCTGCAATATCCCCCCCCATAAGCTCCGTATAGAGCTTTTGAGCAAGAGCAGCGGGGGACTGGTCACCAACATTTGATTCGACATCGTCAAAGCTCTGATTATCATCCGGTATGAGAATGCCATCCAACTCAGCCAAGACTTTATTCATTTCTGATAACAAAATATCCATTGTGCCCGCCAAGGGTTCAGCATCACTCGGCGTGTTAGTAGACAGTTTTTCTACCGCTGCAGCTGCCGCACTTAAAGCCTCCATACCCAGATTTCCTGCGACACTTTTGAGACTGTGAGCCTGGAAGCGCAATTCATCGATATCTCCCTGCCTCCAAACATTCTGAACAATGTCGCAAAAATCGCGATTTTCTTCTTTAAACCGACACAATAGCTGCCTGTAAAGCTTTTCATCTCCCATCAGGCGATTTACTCCCTGCTGCACATCCACACCAGGGATTTCCTTAATAGACTCCTGCACCTCAATTGGGGGATGCGTTTCATCATCGCCCTCTTTTCGGGTTGGAAGGTAACGGGCAATCATATTATGCAAACACTCGATCACCAGCGGCTTGGATATGTGGTCATTCATTCCTGCAGCAATACAACGATGCCTGTCTTCCACCATAGCGTGGGCAGTCATGGCGACAATCGGAAGACAGAAGCAGCCCGGTAACTGGCGGATAGCACGTGCGGCACTGTAACCATCCATCACCGGCATCTGAATATCCATAAACACCAGATCGAATTCTTCTTCTGAAACTTTCTCTACTGCCTTCTGACCATCATCTACAACAGTCACCTCTGCCCCCGTTTTCCTAAGCAGAGCAACAGCAACCTGTTGGTTTACTTCATTATCCTCCGCCAGAAGAATACGATTGCGCCCTTTAACGAGGTGGATGAATGTCTTATGTGACGCCTCAACAACCTTTGGTGTGTCAGCTATGCCAAACAGAACATCAAAACAGAAACGACTTCCCTGCCCTTCTGACGATTCAACACGGATATCTCCCCCCATAAGTTCAACCAGTCGTTTACAGATTGTCAGGCCTAGCCCAGTACCACCAAACCGGCGAGTTGTTGAACTGTCTACCTGAGAGAAGGACTGAAACAATACAGATAGTTTGTCTGCCGCAATACCGATACCGGTATCTCTCACCACAAAGGAGAGGCCGACTCGATTCCTCACGGGGTCACTGCTTCGCCGCCAGGCTGATCCAACGTTGATATCAACGGATACCAATCCTTCTGAAGTGAACTTTATACCGTTGAAAACCAGATTTAGAAGAATCTGGCCAAGCCTTAAAGAGTCACCTACCAGCCATTGCGGTACATCGTTATCACAGTGAATATGAAACTCGATCCCCTTGCTGCGAGCCTGAATTGAGGCCATTCCATAAAGGTTATCCAGGACCTTCGGCAAGTGGAAAGGCGCTTTCTCCAAAACCATTTTACCAGCTTCGATTTTTGAGAAATCCAGAATGTCGTTGATGATACCTAACAGAGTTTCTGCTGCGTTACAGACTTTGCCCACGTAATCTTTCTGTACAGGGTTCAGGTTTGTTTCCAGTGCCAGTTGACTCATCCCAACAATGGCATTCATGGGTGTGCGAATTTCATGGCTCATATTGGCCAGAAAATCACTCTTTGCCTGATTGGCCTTATCAGCAGCCTCCTTAGCATTTCGCAAGGCTTCTTCCTGAGCCTTTCTTTCGGAAACATTACGACAGCTGATAAACATAAACCCTTCGCCTTCATACTCCATGTAGTTCGCCGTTATTTCTACCGGGAACTGCTCCCCATCTCGGGTTTCATGGAGAGTGTCGTATGCACAGACTTCCATGCTCTTCAACTGCAACCAAAACTGTCGCCAACTCTTTTGAGTGAGCTCAGGGTTAATATCAACAACTGACTTTCCCATCAGCTCCTGTCGGGAATACCCAAGAGCCAGCGCCGCCGATTCATTTGCGTATTTATGAGAACCATCCTGACGTAGCCAGTGGATATAATCTCCAGAGCGATCCAGAGAAAAACGAGCCATGGCCAGCTCCCTTTCCCATTCTCTCTGTTCAGTAATATCAATAATTGTTCCTATAGCCCGGGTCGGGTTTCTCGTGGAATCCCTACTGATAACCTTGCCCTTCATCTTGATAGTGGCATAACTGCCATCACGACAACGCAAACGAAATATCAACTGAAAAGGCTGATCATTAGACTGAAAGATGCGCTGGAGATACTGAATCGTTATCGCTTTGTCATCAGGGTGGATCATTCGTCTCCAGGCTACCTCTGTCTCAGCAATATCACCCGGGCGATATCCCAGCATCGCTATGTAGCGTGCACTGTAATAAATGCGATTGTGGGTCACATCCCAATCCCACAGCCCGTCAGTAGCAGCATCCATTGCCAACTGATATCGTTCTTCACTGGTACGAAGAGCGTCTTCTGCCTGCGTGCGGGAATAGCTGATAGCCACCAGCTCACCAACCCGTCGCATCAGCATCACGTCATCAGCGCCCCAAACCCGATCATAGGTGCAAGCCTGAGCAAGAAAACCAATAACCTTACCAGCTTGAAGCATAGGGACATGTATAACCGAGTCGGCTCCAAGCTCATTCATAGCTTTAATAAAACCAGGAAAACTGTTATCCAGCTGGGAAACACGCACCTGACAGACACTGCCCAGTAATGGTGTTTCATAAAGATCCGTATAATCTGCACGGGTTAAAAGACGAAGCTGTTCTCCCCTATCCGCATTAACATCCTGGAAGCTACCAATCCAGGGCACAGATATACGTGTACCCGAATCGTCAATCATAACAACCCAGCTATAAAGGGAATGCTGGAAAGCCGTGAGGGTTTCAAGAGCTTCGTGAACAGCGTCATCCAGGGGGCAATCCATAAACTGCCGGGTTATAGTGCTGAGTATTCGGTCATTTTCCGAACGGGTTCGCAACATTCCTTCAACACGTTGACGCTCTGTCACTTCACGAAACAGTCTTCTGTTCCAGTAAACAAACATAATCAACACTACAAGAACTAAAGATGTCCCCAGAATCACTCCAGAAGAGACTCTCATTGTTACTCTTGGAATATTGATCCACTTATCTTTTATGGCCTGCTTTTCTTCCTCAGAAATAGCATTCAGCGCCTTATTTAAAATTCTTATAAAAACGGCATCATTCTTGGTTGTAGCCAACCTTAATGTTTGGCGCCCTCCAGTCTCTCCAGCAACTTTCAGATTGGTAATTTTCATACGATCAATCAAATAGCTGGCTGAGGATAAATTGGTAACGAATACATCAATTGAACCAACTGATAGTTTTGTCAGACCATCCGCGACGCTTTTGACTTCTTTCAAGACCACGCCTGGATAGATTTCAGACAAATATCTCTTTGTTTCGAAATCTTTTACAAACCCCAAATTGATACCTTGCAGATCGGTGTCGGGAGTAATCGTTGGAAAAGAATTACGGGCAATGGCAACCGAAGCAACATCCATAATTGACATTGAATATTCAATGTCAGCATTTGTACTGACCGCTTCCATTCTTAACACCGGGGAAAGTGCCGCGCTCTTATGAAACAATCGTCGCTTACTCTCCTCCCACCCCTGACTGTATTGGAAAGAGAATCGTACCCCCAGTTTTCTCTCAATAGCTTCCAGATAGTCAACAACCACTCCATCAAATTGGCGGTTGCCGCCAGTAAACGACAGCGGTGGCAAATCTGTTTCTACAACAACAGGGACAATAGGATTTGCGATTAACCATTGTTTCTCAGCTTCTGATAATCGAAGGGAGTCATCAGGCCCTCGATAAAAACGGTATCGACTATCCTCAATCCAGCGAGACTCAAGATCCACAAGTTCTTCGGGGGATATTTGACTGAAACCCTTTTCGATCAATGTTTTTAATTTGTCACGATCAGCATGTATCGCCGGGCTGAGATCTTCCTGAAATACACTATTGTTATCTCTGGCAATATTCTGCCGCAGTGAGGACTGTTTAAGAAGATGGTAAATCGATACATCTTCGGCAACAAAGGTTCTTATTGATCCATCAGATAAAGCGCGAACCATATCCAGATTTGAATCAAAGGGCACTAAAATCGTTTCAGGCAACCATTTTTCAACAAAACCAGCCTGGGTGGAACCATCAACAACCCCAACACGTTGCCCGCTGAATGAGTCATGCCCATCAACTGGACCAATATCTTTGTGGTAGTAAAATGTCGACGCTAGAACGTAAACCGGGTGCAAAAAACTGAGCCAGTCGTTTTGGCTCCCGGCTTTTGACATAGCGCCATAAACATCAGCTTCACCCGCTTTCAGAGCCTGCAGATTTTCTCTGTCAGCTCCTGCTTTAAAAACAACTGCTGTGTCTGTTTTTTTTGCCCAGCTACGCCAAAGGTCAACAAGCAATCCACTCGGCTCCCCAAGCGCATCCACAAACGACAAAGGAGGAGTATTATCATCAACGACTATAACAATCGGATCAGCATTATTATTTGGAGAAGTCAGTGAACGAATCGTATTAACCTGGCGCCCTTTCCCCCAGTTTGCCTCGTCACTTTGGGAGAAGCTGACCATCTGCTGTTGCAGTTCCGTGTTATCCACAGCAACTCTCACAGCGTAGTGCAAGTTCAAACGCTCAGATGGAACAGCCTTGAAATCATTGGTCAGACTACTCTCACCCAAAAAAACATCTGTGGAGTTCCGATTTCCAAAAATCCACTGAGCATTTCTGAGCAGAATGCTATTCCGCAACTCTTCTATGCTGGCAACTTCCAGCAGCTTCCATGAAGGGCGGTTCTTCTTAAGCCAGAATGCGGCCAACCCTCCTTTCCAGACAGCAATAGTGTCATCAGGTGACGGAGTATCACGTTGCAGGGTATTTGCTTTATAGGGCTCTATAGGAATGATCGTAAGAACTGTCTTCCCATGACAATCCCCTTCTTCACAAAAAGTTGCTTGAAGGTCACTCTCCCCCGAACTAACCGACTCTTTGGCCTGCTCTTCCGTGGCAAATACTCTCTGGTAAACCCTTTGGTTGTACTTATTGGTCCACCGTTGCCAGTAGCCATCCATGAGTTTCAGGGTAATTTCTATCTGGTCATCAGTTGCAATCAAACCACTGTTAAAAGCAACCCTGAGAGGAGGAGCCTCTTCAGCACCAAGCAGGCAGGAACACAGCAGAAGTGTCAGAAAAGCGAAATACTGAAAAAGGGACCTTGTACGACCAGCCCCAATTCTGCTCTTTTTTATCATCAGTACCACAGGCAGAATCAAAAGAATTGCAGGCTAGTGTATAAGAAACTTACAGCCTGCTGGTTTAATAGAGGTCAATAAACCAGCAGATGTTCTGGCTTTACATATCTTGCAAAGGGTGCTGTCCATCTGGCCAGTGGGAGGAGAAATAAGGCGAAAGATCCTCTATCTTCACTTCCTCAAGGCTCGCAGGCTGCCACGCTGGCGTACTACCGCGCTCCAAAAGAAGTGCTCTGACACCTTCAGCAAAGTTAGGCTCTCTCAGGCACCCCACAGCCATTCCCAGTTCCATCCGAAAAACATCAGCCAGAGACAAATGCCGAGCACGTTTGAGCTGCTCAAATACCAGTCTCGCCGTAAGCGGACACCCTTTTTCCAGAGAATCACCTGCTCGCTGCCACCACTCTCCATGTTGGCTTCTGATATTTTTCAAAACTTCGTCAGGTGTTTCTGCATCAGTAACACTTTGAATGCCTTCAAAGTGTTCCTGAATAGGTGAAGTCACTTTGGCTACGGATTGCTGCTTTTCCAATGCTCTGAGCAAGCCAGTCAGAGCCTGATGATTAGCCTGCCCAGAGTTCTGCCACTCCGTGCTCTTCATAAGATTCAGAACCTCTGGCAAAGAATCACTTTCAAGCAAGCGATCAGCCATACCACAGAACAGTGCGTCAGCACCATTTATCCGGGTTCCGGTCAGACCAAGAAACAAACCAGTACGCCCTGGCATTCTCCCGAGAATCCAGCTTCCGCCAACATCCGGGAACAACCCAATAGACACTTCCGGCATAGCCAATTTTGATGTGGGCGTAACAATACGGTGTGATGCGCCAGCCATCAGCCCGATACCTCCACCCATCACAATACCGCTGCCCCAACAGAGTACCGGCTTGGGAAATGTATGAATCAGGTGATCCAGCCGGTATTCCCGGGTGAAAAATGTCTCCCCATAAGGATTAGGACCAAAGTCACTTTCAATCACGGAAGCGTGAAGCTGGCGGATATCACCACCGGCACAAAATGCTTTTCCACCTGCTCCATCAAGAACAACGACAGCAACAGTCCTATCATTTTTCCACTGCTGAAACTGTTCATACAGAGCATCAATCATATCCAGCGTCAGAGCATTCAAGCTGCCCTGCGCATCCAGGGTAGCTCTTGCAATCTTGTGCCCGGATGCACTGAAATATTCCTGAAACTGAACTTGACAATTTTTTGTCATTTCCAAAACTTCTCCCCCTCTGCGGCAAACATGTGCCATTAGGCCAGTCACACAGTAGCCTTTCAAGGTCGGAACCGGCCACACCATTAAAGAGCTGCCTCAAAAACACGATAAATGATTGAGAATCCAAAACTGGAGCTGTAGGACAATGCCTGTTTCCTGCGAGATGAGTCGGGACAAGACCAAATCGAAGTCAGAGCTTCTTTGTGATCAGATTGATGTGATAATCCAGCAAGCCCAGAAGCAGGTCACTTCTTTTGAAAAAACCAAAGAAGAACTCGAGTTTGAGCCTGGCCTGCTTAAAAAAGCCATGAGCATGCAATTGGGTTCTGAAGAAGATATCAAGCAAGTCGCCTCCGAAATGAGGGATTGGAAGACGGAAGTCAAAACGGAAGTCAAATCCGCGGTCATGGCCAAGAAGCAAGAGCTGAAGCTTGAGCGTAAAGAGCGTCGCAAAAACCTCAAACAGCCTTTGGCGGAGAAGCAAGCCACAACCAAGCGCACAAAAAAGAAGCGCGGCGGTTTCATTTAATCAGGAGACAGTGGCATGAGTGGTATCCAGACTGGCGGTCAGAATATTGGAGGCATTCAGCAGGCGGGGCTGCAGGGTGTTGATCTTAATGACAAACACCTCAGTATCGGTGATCTGAATACACTGGTTATGCTGGAACGTTCGGAAATCCTGGACAAGCAGATCAGGGATCAGATCGGCATGGTGCATGAGAAGAACGAACAGATCCGTTCACTGAACCAGATTCAGTCCAAGCTCATGAACAACAGAACCACCACAACGGCTGTGAGCGAGAACACCTGGGCTGTGAATCATGACTCCAGCCCTAAAGAGATTGCATTGGATAACGGTTACAAGATCCAGATTCACGGAGCGGACGAAAGCTTCTCCATCGTCGATGCCAACGGTAACCAAACAAAAGTCTGGGGTGACCCACACGTAAGTGAGGGTGACCGTTCGGGCAACAAGAACTGGGACTTTCAGAAAGACGCAACATTCATGCTGGATGACGGCACCAAAATCACTGTAAAAACAAAGGCTCGCGGTGACAGCAAATTGGTTTTTGCTGATGAGCTGGTGATCACCAAGGGCAACCAATCTGTTCAGGTAACCGGTATAGAAGCCAACAAGCCCCAGATAGGAAAGCCTGACTTGAACGGTGCCCAACTGGATGCCGCAACCAACGATGGTTTCATGTTCCACATGGGCGATCAGGCCGATGACTGGCTATTCAACGGTGAAGAGATTACCGGAGACTTCAAAAACGTCACCGAAGGAAAGGCAGCCCTCAGCCACGAAGAAAAGACAGCGGCCTCCGAACAGACTCTCAGCAAGGTATTAACCCCTGAAGAGCAGGCACTGCTGGATAAACTGGGCATTACCGTTTACGACGCAAGTGGTGTGGGCATGCTGACACCGGAAGAGCTGACAAACCTTGGCGAGCAGCTCAAAAGCGCCAAAGAGACCCTGACCAGTACGTCCCAGCTAGACATGGTGCAGCTTCAGTCCCTGACCGGTAAGTATGAACAGACAAACTCACTTGCATCTCAGGTTATGAAGCAGCAGTACAGCCAAGCTAAGGAAATCATACGGAATATCTGATGGCAACCGAAGGCAAGGATATCAGAGACGTTCTCGCAGACAGCGACAAGCTGATCAAAACCGGCGAAAGCAGCCTCAAAAGAATGGAAAAGGTTCGCAAAGAACTTGGCTTAGAGGCTGGTGCCAGCAAGGAGTTTCTTGAACATATTCCGGCCAATGCCGAAGAACGCCAGAAAGCTCAAAAAGAACTCAAAGAATTTATGGATGGAGCTGACATCGAGCCCAACGAAGACCCAAAGGGCAATAAGAAAAAAAACAAGAAACGCAGTCGCCTTGCCAAAGCCATGAACAAAAAACTGCGCATCTAATTTCTTTTTAAGCCAGCACTGGCTGCCCACTTTCCTCGACAGCAACTTCACTTAATTGCCAGTTCACCGGTGTCTGATCGTGCTGAACCAGATACTCATTGGCACGGGAAAAAGGGCGACTACCAAAGAATCCCCGATAGGAGGACAGCGGCGAAGGATGTGGTGACTTGATCACGCAATGGCGAGAAGCATCAATGAAATTACCTTTACGCTGGGCATAACTGCCCCAAAGAATAAAAACCAAATTATCCCGGCTCTCATTCAACTCCCGAATAATTCGGTCGGTAAACTCTTCCCAACCTTGCCCCTGATGAGATGCCGCCTGCTTATGCTGAACAGATAACACAGCATTCAACATTAAAACCCCTTCACGAGCCCATTGCTCAAGGAAACCGTGCCTGACTGGTGGAATGCCAAGATCACTTTCCAACTCTTTATAGATGTTAATAAGGGAGGGTGGCGGCTGAACGCCCGGACGAACAGAGAAACTCAGACCATGGGCCTGGCCTGGACCGTGGTAAGGATCTTGTCCCAGAATCACAACCTTAACCGACTCGAAAGGCGTCAGTTCCATGGCCCGAAAGTATTCACAACCTTGGGGATAAATAACTTTCCCAGCTTGTTTTTCATTGACCAGAAAGGCTCGCAGACGCTGCATATAACCCTTTGAGAACTCATCACCAATACGATTTTTCCAGCTGTCTGCCAATCTGATATCAGGCATGCGTATCTCCAAGATAAATATACTTAATTTGAAATACAGGTCACCGGTCGTTTTTTCTGGTCCACAACCACTCCTGTAAGACTCTTTGAAACTTTATCCACAGCATCCATCACCAGATATCCCCGCTCACAACGGGCGACAAAACCTGCGGGCTTTGCAGAAATAGTCTGCGCAAGACCGGAAGTATTGGCAAGCAGGGAAAATTCGGAAACATATAAAGCGTCTTCAGCTTCAGAATGCTGAAGATAGCCGTTACTGTGAAGGACAAAAACAGTCCCAACAATCGAGAGGAGTGCAACAAGAATTAACTGGATATTGTTGTTTACTTTCATAAGGCCCTGCCTGAAATTATGCAGGGCCATTTTATATGAGTGTGGGACTAGCGGGAAATATCTACTGCCTTATAGGCTCTTCAAAAACGCCATGCAGCATATGTTGAAGACCACGCCCAATAAAGCCGCGAATAGAGGCCTCATCAAACTCACCAACAGGCTTCATCAACCCCTGATACTCTGCCGCGAAAATCAGCTCTGTCATAAGCGCCGAGTCAACATCAGGAGCCTTGGAACCAGCCTCAGAAAACATCTTTCTCAGGTCTGCATGCAGATACTCAGAGTGTTTACTGGCTATGGCTTTAAGGTTGTCGTTGCGCAAGCATTCCAAACGAAAGGCTTGCTCCGCCAGAAGATAATCCCGGTGCTCCAGCAACTGGGTTCGCAGGTACTCGACAACCAAGTCAAGAATACCAGCAATGATGACTGGACGCTTCTCGGACATATCTCTTAGTTGACGGAGGGCACCAACAAGGGTTTCCTCTGATTCACTCCAGAAGAAACGATACTTCTCAACCCCAACCTCAACAAACAGGGTAAAGGTATCTGTGATCAAATCAGAAATATCTTTGAAATAATATGTTGTAGCCGATAAAGGAACATCAGCTTCCTTAGCTACTGCCCGGTGCCGAACGCCCCGCACACCTTCTCGAACGACAATTCGCAATGCCGCTTCAAGAATAGCTCTGCGTCGCTGCTCACTACCCGCACGACTTGTTTTGCGCCCCTGATATTTCAGAGACGGCGCTTTTTCAGATGCTTCTTTGGTTGCTTCCATCGGAAAAGCCTTTGTTATGCTGTGGTGCCCGACCCCCGCACCTGGTCACCTGAGTACTTCATACCAGCCCTTCGTACAAGAAGGACTGGCAGATTCAATTTCTGTTACCTGCTTTATGCTTCAGGGCGCATATGAGGGAACAAAATCACATCACGAATCGACGGAGAATCAGTAAACAACATGGCCAAACGGTCAATACCAATACCTTCACCGGCAGTTGGTGGCAGACCGTATTCCAGTGCACGTACGTAGTCAGCATCGTAATGCATAGCTTCGTCGTCACCGGCATCTTTTTCGTTCACCTGCTGCATGAAGCGCTCATGCTGATCTTCCGGATCATTCAGCTCGGAGAAACCATTGGCCAGCTCACGACCACCAACAAAGAACTCAAAGCGGTCCGTTACGTGGTGGTTGTCATCATTACGACGAGCCAGCGGAGACACTTCAGCTGGATACTCTGTGATAAAGGTTGGTTGCATCAAACGATGTTCAGCAACCTCTTCAAAGATTTCGGTCTGAATCTTGCCCAGTCCCCAGGTTGGCTTCACTTCGATACCCAGATTTTTCGCGACAGCTTTCGCCTGTTCAAAGTCTGTTACCTGCTCCTCAGTCAGAGCCGGATTATAGTGCACAATAGACTCTACCATTGTCATGCGCACAAACGGCTTACCGAAGTCATACTCGTGAGCTTCAGTCACTTCACCATCGCTGTTGCGAACAGTGTTGGTGATCACTGTGGTGCCCAGAATATCCTGCGCTACAGTGCGCAGCATGTCTTCCGTCAGATCCATCAGATCCTTGTAGTCCGCGTAAGACTGGTAGAACTCCAGCATAGTGAACTCAGGATTATGACGAACAGACAAACCTTCGTTACGGAAGTTACGGTTAATTTCAAACACACGCTCAAAACCACCCACAACCAGACGCTTCAGGTACAGTTCGGGAGCGATACGCATGTACATATCGATATCCAGACTGTTGTGGTGAGTAACGAATGGACGAGCAGAAGCACCACCGGGAATCACCTGCAGCATGGGAGTTTCCACTTCCATGAAATCACGGTCTGCCAGGTAGCGACGGATACCTTCCACTAATTGAGAACGAACACGAAATACTTCCCGGGATTTTTCGTTGGTGATCAGGTCAACATAGCGCTGACGATAGCGCATTTCGATATCGGCCAGACCTTTGTGCTTCTCTGGCAGGGGGCGCAAAGCTTTGGTCAGCAGTTCGAAAGTTTCAATTTCTACGAACAGATCACCCTTGCCGGAGCGCTGCAGGTTACCGAAAATACCGATAATATCGCCAAGATCCAGAGTTTTGATCTCAGCCAGAACGTCTTTGTCCAGAGTCTTACGATTTACGTAAGCCTGGATACGGCCAGTCATATCCTGCAGAACCATGAAAGCGCCACGGTTCAGTACGATACGGCCAGCAACACTGGCACGTTTACCCGCAGCTTCCAAGTCTGGTTTGCTTAGGTCTTTGCACTCTTCCTGCAGGTTGGCAGCGTAGCTATCGCGACGGAAGGTGTTCGGGTAAGCATTGCGCTCTTTACGAATGGCTCCCAGTTTTTCACGACGCAGAGCAATCAGCTTGTTCTCATCCTGTTGTTCACTCTGTTGTTCACTGGAAACGTCAGTTACATTTTCGTTAGACATTGACTCAGACCTGAAATCACGAAGCGGGGCTGCGATGACAGCCCCGCTTCAGTAAATAAATTTCCCAATGGGCAACATATTAAGACGTCTTGGCATTGACTGCCATTACAACTCATACGTTATCCGATAACACAGCCGGCATTACAAAAGCCAGGTTACAGCCCCTGCTTGAGACTGGCCTCAATAAAGCGGTCAAGATCGCCATCCAGTACTGCCTGGGTATTCCGATTTTCTACACCGGTACGCAGATCTTTAATTCTGGAGTCATCCAATACGTAGGAGCGAATCTGACTGCCCCAACCAATATCAGCTTTGCTATCTTCCAGCGCCTGCGCCTCAGCATTGCGCTTCATCATTTCATGCTCATACAAACGAGCTTTCAGCTGTTGCATGGCTTTGTCTTTATTCTGGTGCTGGGAACGCTGATTCTGACACGCACACACAATGCCTGTCGGCTCGTGGGTAATACGTACAGCAGAATCAGTGGTGTTTACGTGCTGACCACCCGCGCCACTGGAGCGGTAGGTATCAATACGCAGATCCGCCGGGTTGATCTCGATCTCAATATTGTCATCAATCTCTGGAGATACAAATACAGAAGTAAACGACGTATGACGACGACCACTGGAGTCGAAAGGCGATTTACGCACCAAGCGATGCACGCCAGTTTCTGTGCGCAGCCAGCCAAAGGCATACTCACCAGAAAACTGTACAGTTGCAGATTTCAAACCTGCAACTTCACCAGCGGAAGCTTCAATGATTTCACATTTGAAACCTTTTGCTTCCCCCCAGCGCAAGTACATACGCAGCAACATGTTGGCCCAATCCTGCGCTTCCGTGCCACCAGAACCCGACTGGATGTCAAGATAAGCGTTATTAGGATCCATCTCACCGGCAAACATTCTGCGGAATTCCAGTTTCTCCAACTGTTCTTTCAGATTGCCAAGCTCAGAAACAACCTCATCGACGCCATCTTCATCATCTTCCTCTACGGCCATGTCCAACAACTCACGGGCGTCTTCCAGCCCTTGATCCATGGTATCGATGGTTTTTACAATGCCTTCCAGAGTCGAGCGCTCACGCCCCAAAGCCTGTGCATTGTCGGGGTTGTTCCATATCGCGGGATCTTCGAGTTCCCTTTCAACTTCTACCAGTCGTTCTTGCTTGCTGGCATAGTCAAAGGTACCCCCTAAGAACGTTCGTACGCTCCGTCATATCCTTGATATCATTCAGGATCGGATTAATTTCCATTGCTGCTTCCAGAAACTATGGGCGGGATTCTTGCGAATACCCTATTAGTAAAAAATTAAGAGCGTAAATCTACCAGATCGCAAACCTTGAAAAAATAGTCGATCTTTTCAACAACTGTTTTTTTTCGAAAAAGTCAGGACTTATACCGATTCAAGGTGTTCAACAACCAATTGCACACTGCGACGCCCCCGAAACTCATTAATATCCAATCGATAAACAAGCCTTACGGTCTGTACCGATGTGTCTGGCCAGGTCCGGGTATCAACATTAAAACAGATACCATCCACCCACTCCTCGCTCTGCTCAGGAACAACAACAATTTTCAGGTGCTTACCACCAACCAGTCGCTGATCTTTTAGCGTGAAGATTCCGTCAAACATCGGTTCGGGAAAGTTCTGCCCCCAAGGACCAGCGTCTCTCAACTGTTCTGCTGTTCCTAGATTGATGTCATCCTGGGACAAAGCGCCATCAGTATATAAAGAGGATTCCAGCTGCTCAGGCGTGAGCAACCGCCTTGCCTCCTGATCAAACGCCTCTGAGAACTGCTTGTAATCTTTTTCCAGAATTGACAACCCAGCGGCCATAGCATGCCCACCAAATTTAAGAATCAATCCAGGGTGGCGGGTAGACACAGCATCAAGAGCATCACGCACATGAAAACCAGGAATTGAGCGAGCCGAACCTTTGATTTCTCCCTCACCGCCCGGCGCAAAAGCAATAACAGGGCGGTGCATTCTTTCCTTTACCCGGGAAGCCAGAATACCAATAACTCCCTGATGCCAATCATCTTGAAACAGGCATACACCCCAAGGTACTGTCGAACCATTGGTATCTGCTTTCTCTTCCAGCTCCAGCTTGGCCAGATCGCGCAGCGCTTCCTCTTTCATGCTGTCTTCAATCTCGCGGCGCTCACGGTTTAACCCATCAAGCTGACTGGCCAAATGACGGGCATGAAGAGGGTCATCAGTAATCAGCAATTCAATACCGAGAGACATATCATCCAGCCGCCCAGCAGCATTGAGGCGGGGAGCCAGAGCAAAGCCCATATCAGAGGCAATCAGTCGAGAGGGCTCTCGCTTTGCTACTTCTGCCAAAGCCAAAATGCCAGGACGAGCACGCCCCACTCGAATACGGCCAATACCCTGATGTACCAAAATACGATTATTGGCATCGAGCCCCACAACATCAGCTACAGTTCCCAACGCGACAAGATCCAGAAATGAAGCCATATTCGGTTTGGGCCGGGATTGAAACCAGCCACGGCTATCCAGCACATTACGCAGTTCACAGAGCACATAAAAAATAACGCCAACGCCAGCAGTGCTTTTGCAGGGAAAGCTGCATCCCGGTTGATTGGGGTTCACAATCGCATCGGCTTCTGGCAGTTCATCTCCTGCCAGGTGATGATCTGTCACCAATACCTTCATACCAGCAGCTTTGGCAGCTTTTACGCCGTCGATACTGGAAATGCCGTTATCCACAGTGACCAGAAGGTCTGGGGATTTATGTTTAGCCACTTCGACAATAGCGGGAGACAACCCATAACCATACTCGAAACGATTAGGCACCAGAAAATCTACAAACATCGCCCCCATTGCCCGCAATGCCAGCACTCCCAGAGCAGAACTGGTTGCACCGTCAGCATCAAAGTCACCAACAATTAATATACGCTGCCCACCGGTAACCGCATCAGCCAGCAACCCAGCCGCTTTATTAATATCTTTCAGGCTTTGCCCACTCTCCAGAGATTGCAGATTCCGCTGCAACTCATCTTCACTACAGATGCCACGAGCACCATAGACACGCTGTAGAAGAGGAGATATATCATTAGAAAAATGCGTCGCTGCAGGATGAGATTCAACTTTGCGACGAACGATCGCAACGGATCGGGTGGTTACCGACGTGGTTACCGACATAGTGACAAGGTGTTCTCTGAAGTCATGGATGCCTCATCATACTAACACGCCCCTATTTAATTTCCCGAGCAGTTCAGAAGGACAAAAGGCGCGACTCAAGCAAGCCGCGCCTTTCAAAGAACACAGAAATATTAAAGGTTCAGAGTACTCTGAATGTAACCATGCAACCCTTTCATATCATCTTTCAAAACATCGTACTTTTCTGGTCTTTCATGGAGATCAGATAACCAAACCGGAAGCTCAGGTTCCCTAAGCCCAGCACGCACAATTGCCTCAGGGAATTTCACTGGATGTGCTGTAGCAAGAATCACAATCGGAGTTGCTACATCAACTGAACAAGTACGCGCTGCTTTCACGCCAATTGCAGTATGGGGGTCGAGCAGGTAACCACTGCAATCATCCGACACTTGTTTAATTGTTGATACAACATCTTCATCAGAGGAGCGATCACTATCAAACAGCACTTTCACCGCCTGCCAGCGATTATTATCGATAGATATAGACCCGGTTTTATCGAACGCTTCCATCATCAGTTTCAGCTGCTCGCCGTTGCGATCCTGAACATCAAACAACAACCGCTCAAAGTTACTGGATACCATAATATCCATACTGGGTGAGAGTGTGGGTGCCAGCTGTTCTTTGGAGTAACTGTTGTCAGCAAAGAAGCGATGCAAAATATCATTGCAGTTGGTTGCAACAATCAGTTTTTTAACCGGAAGCCCCATCTTCTTAGCGATATAGCCAGCAAAGATATCGCCAAAGTTGCCAGTTGGTACGGAGAAAGAGACTTCTTTCTCTGGTGCACCAAGAGACAGGGCTGCATAGAAGTAGTAAACCACCTGCGCCATAATCCGGGCCCAGTTAATGGAGTTCACCGCAACAAGACGACGTTTTTCACCTAAAAATGATTGATCGGCAAAACTGGCTTTCACTAACGCCTGGCAATCATCAAAGGTGCCTTCGATGGCAATATTGTGAACATTATCCGCCAACACTGTCGTCATCTGGCGACGCTGAACTTCTGAAACCCGGTTATGGGGATGCATGATAAAAATATCAACGTGCTCGCAGGCACGACACCCTTCGATAGCAGCAGAACCTGTATCACCAGATGTTGCACCAAGAATCACGGCTTTCTCATTACGGCGTCCAAGAGACTCATCAAGCAGCCTTCCCAAAAGCTGCAAAGCAAAATCCTTGAATGCCAGAGTTGGACCATGGAACAACTCCATTACCCACTCATTGGTACCCAGCTGGGTTAAAGGCGCAACAGCTTTGTGACGAAAAACCTTGTATGTGTCACCGACAATCTGCTGCAGCTTTGCTTCATTAAGAAAATCAGAAACAAAAGGACGAACAATCTCAACAGCCAGAGACGGATAGTCCAGTTCAGCCAGCTTTTTCATCTCTTCAGCCGAGTACTGAGGCAGTGACTCGGGAATATAGAGGCCACCGTCACTGGCCAGACCGGTTAGCATGACATCTTCAAAACCAAGTGCAGGAGCCTGCCCGCGGGTACTGATATATTTCATTATTATTTCCGGTGTAAAACTATTCCTGAGGCTTATCCACTCAAATGCTCAACCCGTATATGTGCCACGGGCCCGGCAATATCATTCAACGCTTCAAGCTCTTTCAGCGCAGTATTCAAAAGACTTTCTTTGATTTCATGGGTTAGCAACACAATGTCTGCTGTTCCATCACTCTCGCGAGATTCCTTCTGCAACAATGCATCAATATTAATACCGTGTTGCCCAAGAACTTCAGTGACTCGCATAAGCACGCCCGGGTGATCTTTGGCTCTCATTCGCAGATAACATGCAGCATTCACATCAGTAATTGGTAGAACAGGAACATTCTCTCCACCATTGAGAGCCGCTATCGGTGGAACAGCAGCGCCTGGAGCATCAATCAGACGCGCAATATCTGCAATATCTGCAACAACCGCGGAAGCCGTTGGTTCACTGCCAGCGCCAGCACCATAGTACAGAGTCTGCCCAACAGCATCCCCATCAATCAAAACACTGTTCATTACACCATCAACACTGGCCAGCAGATGACTTTCTGGAATAAGAGTTGGGTGGACTCTCAACTCAACGCCCTGCTCGGTGCGACGGGCGATGCCAAGGTGCTTTATCCGATAGCCCAGCTCTTGCGCGTACTGCAGATCATCAGGCGTCACCTGACTGATACCCTGAGTATAGGTCTTATCAAATGCCAGGGGTGTACCGAATGCATTGGCTGCAAGAATGGCGAGTTTGTGAGCAGCATCAATACCTTCCACATCAAAGGTTGGATCAGCTTCCGCATAGCCGAGATCCTGAGCTTTTTTCAGCACTTCAGAAAATGGGCTACCCTTTTCTTTCATCTCGGTAAGAATAAAGTTTCCGGTGCCATTTATAATACCGGCAAGCCAGTTAATGCGATTACCAACCAGACCTTCGCGTAAAGCTTTAATGGCAGGAATACCACCGGCAACACCGGCCTCATAGGCGACAACTACATTCTTCTCCCGCGCCGCTGCAAAGATCTCATTCCCATGTTCGGCAATCAGAGCTTTGTTAGCAGTAACAACATGCTTTCCATTTTCAATAGCTGTAAGCACTAGCTTCTTAGCAACATCGTACCCGCCAATCAGCTCAACAAGAATATCAATATCAGGATTGGTTGCGACTTCATAAATATCGCTGGTAACAGGTATACCCGTGGTATCACAAGACGGATTGGGGCGACGCGCTGCAATCTGGGCAACCTGAAGCTTCTGACCAGTACGGCTGGCAAGAATATCGGCATTTCGAAGAAGTACATTGACCGTACCACTGCCAACAGTTCCCAATCCGCAAATTCCTACTTTCACAGGTTTCAAACTGATACCCCTTATATAGATAACTTTGTTATTGTCTGACCGAATATCTTCTATTTTGTGCCGGTTGAGCTGTCAATGGTGCCAGATTATAGCGTTCACGGCAGAGGCACGATAGCCTGCAAAGAGGGGATATAGAGCCTTAAAAAGAAAAAAGCCTGCGAAATTCTCTGCAGGCTTTATAAAAGGAGGTTTTTACAAAACTATTTTTTCAAAACTATAAGGTTTATAAACCCATCAACTTCAACAAAGAGTCGGCGGGCTGATAACCTGGAATTGAGCGACCATCTTCCAGATAAATCGCCGGCGTACCGCGAACCCCCAAAGAGATTCCAAGTTGGTACTGATCGTTTACAGGATTGGTGCAGGTTAATGTTGGAATTGAACCACCACTTTTAAGAGTGGTCATCGCCTGCTTGCGATCTTTGGCACACCAGGCCGAAACCATCTTTCCAAACGCAGGGGCACGCTCTCCACCTCTAGGGAAGGCCAGATAACGCACCTCTACACCCTTCTCATTCAGCTCAGGCACTTCCTGATGCAACTTACGGCAGTAGCCACAATCCACATCGGTGAACACATAAAGAATGCCTTTTCTCTCACCCTTGGGAGAAAACACAATCAGACCTTCTGCATCAACTGCGGCCAGACGTTTGCGTACCTGTTGCTCCCGCACCTTATCAGTCAGATTATCCAGACCGTCTTTACGGATTTTCATCAGATCGCCGCTAAAAATATACCGACCATCATCAGACACATAAAGCAGCTCACCTGATTTCATCTGCACCTGATAGATTCCGCTAACAGGAGTCGCCTCAATACTTTCCAGTACAAGACCTTCATTAACTTGCTTTAATCCTGTCTGAATAACCGTTTCGACCGCAGCCAGATTCTTCTTGTCTGCCGAGCTTTTCACACCCTCTGCAGCACTCAAACCTGACATCAGAAGAGCCGGAATTATCAAAACCTGCAGCGCCATTCTTTTTAAAATTGGCCCATTTAACATTGGCAACCTCGTTGTTATGCCGAAATTATTTTCAATTTTCTAACCATAGCAGGCTAGCCACGGGGATGATGCTTTGAATGTAACTGTTGCAACCTATGCTGCGCTACATGGGTATAAATCTGGGTAGTAGAAAGGTTACTGTGCCCCAGCAGCATCTGTACAACCCGCAAATCAGCCCCATGATTCAACAAGTGTGTCGCAAAAGCATGGCGCAATACATGGGGTGAAAGTGGTTTATTAATACCTACTATCACCGCATATTTCTTAATTCTGTGCCAAAAAGTCTGCCGAGTCATCGCCTTACCGCCACGCCCGGGAAAAAGCACATCACTTTGCACTTCCTTTAAAAAAACGCCCCGGGACGAAGCCAGATAACGTTCCAGCCACTCACAGGCTGCCTGCCCCATAGGCACAAGCCGCTCTTTGCTGCCCTTCCCGTAAATACGCAAAACACCCTGCCGCAGATTCACCCTGGATAATTCCAACCCCACCAGCTCTGTCACTCGCAACCCGCAAGCGTAAAGGAGCTCAAGCATAGCCCTGTCCCTTAGGCCAAGATCCGTGTGCAAATCGGGGGCCCTTAACAAAGAATCAACATCATCTTCACTGAGTATTTTGGGAAGGGAACGCCCATGACTGGGAGATACAATCAACTGTGTAGGGTTGGAAGAAATTCGCTCATTACGCTGCAACCAGCCATAAAGCCCACGAACGGAGGAGAGTAGCCTCGCTGTTGAACGGGCACTGTACCCCTGCCCCGCACGCCATACCAGAAAGTTCTGCAATTGATCACGGGACAGATCGAGAAGGGTAATATCATTTTTTTTCAGCCATGAAGAAAGCTGAACAAGATCTCGCCGATAGGCTTGCCGACTATTATCGCTCAGGCCTTTTTCCAGCCAGAGGAAATCAAGATAGTCCGCCACCTCGTGGGAAATGTTTTCCTTACGAGCTGGCGGTGGTGAAAGTGTACTTTCAGGCACAATGGGCCTCGCCATTAACAAGTGAGACCATTGTGCCTTATTTCCTGCAAAAACATCAGGCAGGAACCACAACCTTACCCTGCTGAACCATCTTCAGCATCTCACCCATTTTCTGGTGCACAAGATTGACGGCCTTGAGCGGACGGAGCATCACCTTGAATTCGGTGATCAAACCATCTTCATTCCAACTGATCATATCCACGCCGTTAATTTGGATGCCATCAATTTCGGTGACAAATTCCAGCACAGCAAAATCATCACCTACAAGCTCCTTTTCATACTTAAACGGGCCAGCGAGCAGCACATGGGCTGCACCCATTAAGTACATACGGGTCAGAGCTTTACCCTTTTGTGGCGAATGAACAACCGGAGAATAGAAGACCACATCATCCGCAAGAATCTCACCCAAGATGGATGGATTTTTGGTTTCAATGATCTGGTGCCACTTATCGATAACAGTTGCGGACATAAAAGAACCTGTTTTGTTCTGGTTATTACAGGAAGGTTCATTCTATGGCAGCAAGACAGGATTACCACACAAATATGGAATAAGAAGGGAAAACCGGAAAAGAAAAAGGCAGCCAATTGGCTGCCTTTTTCCCGTCGTTCTGTCGCAAAGCGATTAAAAATAAATTAGTTAAGCTTCTCTTTGATGCGAGCCGCTTTACCGCTCAGTTCGCGCAGGTAGTACAACTTAGCCTGACGAACGTCACCACGACGCTTAACCTCGATGCTTGCTACCAGAGGGCTGTAAGTCTGGAAAGTACGCTCAACACCAACACTGTTGGAAATTTTACGTACAGTAAAGGCAGAGTTCAGGCCACGGTTACGCTTACCGATAACTACACCTTCGTACGCCTGCAGACGCTCACGGGTGCCTTCCTTTACGCGAACCTGTACTACTACAGTGTCGCCAGGTGCAAAAGAAGGAATTTCCTTTTGCATTTGTTCAGCTTCAAGCTGCTGAATGATCTTGTTCTTGCTCATTTGCTCTGTTGCTCCCAAGTCAGTCGAAATCGAGAACCCGCTCTTTAGTCAAGCGAGGATTTCAAAATTTGGATTTCAAAATCCACTGTCGGATCACTCACTGATTACCGGATCGTTATCCGCATCATGATAGTCACGGATAAACTCAGCCAGTAGCTGCTCTTCTTCACTGGTCATGGCTCGACCTTCAAGAAGGTCTGGTCGCCTCAACCATGTGCGCCCCAATGACTGCATAAGCCGCCACTTTCGAATACGCTCATGATTGCCGGAAAGCAAAACCTCCGGAACCGGTTTGCCTTCAAACACCTCAGGTCGGGTGTAATGAGGGCAGTCAAGCAAGCCTTCAGCAAATGAATCTTCCTGAGCGGAATCCTGATGACCCAGGGTGCCCGGTACAAAGCGCGATACGGCATCGATAAGTGTCATGGCCGGCAGTTCGCCGCCACTCAAGACAAAATCACCAAGAGACCATTCTTCATCAATCTCTTCGGCAACCAGCCGTTCATCTATGCCTTCGTACCGTCCTGCGACCAACACCAGCTTTTTCCTTTCAGCCAGTTCCTTCACTCCCGCCTGATCGAGTCTACGACCCTGAGGCGAAAGATAGATTACGGTCGTATCAGGACCAGCAGCTTCCTTTGCTGCCTGTATTGCATCACGCAGAGGTTGAATTTTCATCAACATGCCGGGACCACCGCCATAAGGCCGGTCATCCACTGTCCGATGTTTGTCATGAGTGTAATCCCTGGGGTTCCAGGTATTCACTTCAATCAGTTCATTCCTGACTGCCCGCCCGCTGACACCATGTTTGGTAATCGCAGACAGCATTTCAGGAAAGAGCGTTACAACATCGAACCTCATTTGCACTGGTTTATAACTCAAAAGTCTGGGTCCCAGTCGACCCGCATAAACCCTTCTTCAAGGTTTACTTCAGTTACCACCTGATCTTCCAGCCAGGGAACCAGACGTTCCCGCCTGTCGATGCTACCACTGGCGCCACGCACCACCAGAACATCATTAGCCCCGGTTTCCATCAAATGATGAACCTTACCCAGATTGACTTCGTTTCCGCCTTCATTCCGGGCTAAAACTGTCAGACCCTCAAGCTGGTGCCAGTAGAACTCATCAGCTTTTGGTTCTGGCAGATCTTGACTGTTGACCAGAATTTCAGCACCGATAAAAGTTTCAGCCTGATTCCGGTCTACCGTCCCTTCAACTAGAGCAATAAGCCCTTTGCCGTGGGAGCGGCCGCCGTCAAGTTTAACGGTTTTTTCACGACCGTTAGGGTATCGCAATCGCCACTGCCGGTAGTCAAGGATATTGGTCATAGGATCAGTAAAGGAATACACCTTCACCCATCCTTTGATCCCGTATACCGCCGTGATACGCCCCATGACCAGAAGGTCTTCGGACGTTACAGCATCACCGGCAACAGTCATCAAGCGCTTTTCAGCAGTTGCTTAACGCGATCGCTCATCTGAGCACCTTGCTCAACCCAGTGGTTAACACGGTCAGTGTCAACACGCAGACGCTCTTCCTGACCACGAGCTTGTGGGTTAAAGAAACCTACACGCTCAATAAAACGGCCAGTGCTGGCGTTGCGGCTGTCGGCAACGGTCAGATGGTAAAAAGGACGCTTCTTGGAGCCGCCCCGGGCAAGACGAATAGTTACCATGGAATAATCTCTTCCTGTGTAAGCATGCTTTGCAGCAAACAGCTTTTCGGCAGAACGACGTAAACCACCGCCAGAAAGTTTTTTAGCTTTTTACTTAAGGCAGCCATAGGTGCTTCAAGCAATCCACTGAAATTCTTTCCAGACGAAAGAAGACCCGAGCCTTCTCCCGTAAAGGCGCAGTATTCTACGGTAATTTCAGCTTTATGCAATATAGGTTGTTTATCGGGTTAAGCTTCGCTTTGCCGACCGCCCAGACAGTAGCCCGCAACAACCTGTTACAGAAATGGCTAACTATCTCGTCAGGCTGACGAAGGAAACCTCTCGACACGGAAAAACTCCAAGGAAGCAAACCAACGCTTCCGGAGTCCGTCATGAGTTCACTATTCAGGTATCTACCCCAACTATTATTAACTCTGGTTTGCCTTGTGCTCACTAACCCCAACCTATGGGCCGCAGGCATAAAAGATGGCGAAGTATGCTTTCGCGAGGTAATCAATTCAGAAGGGGAGGAAGAGTGCATTGCCCATACTTTACCCTACACGGGCCACACTCTGGCAGAATATCAGGCAGACCTTGCAGCAAGCCTCTCTTTAAAAGAGCTTCAGGAAGTCAACATATTCCTTCTAAACTCATACTTGCGTATCGCCAATGTCTTTACTAGGGAACAACCCGCATATAATGGCAAATTGCGCAAACCTCCTTTAACAAAAACACCCATCGATGGTTACAGCATTCTCGGGGTGAACACGAGTAACCTTGATCAAACAACACGACTGATAGCCCACACACTTCTGACACTACTAAATAATCGGGCTGCTGAAGTTTTCCCAAAAATATCACAGAAGGAGCTCAATCATATTGGTCATGTCCTTTACTCCATTGCCCATGGCCTCTACCTGAAAGAAGAACCAAACTTTAGAAAGCTCGCCAACCAAAAAGATGTGAAGTTACAGCACCTTTACAGCATATACCGTGATGACGTAAGAATGGAAAAAAAGTACATTCTGCACAGCCCCCGATTTGCTAACCAACACCGGTTGCTTGTTGCCCTGCTTCTGGAACGCCTTGAGACTATCAAAGGATTCTCTCGACACTGGAACTCACTTGATCAAACCGACTGGATTCGTGCACACGTTCCTGAAATGAAAAAAAACGAGGGAAACATTCTTTACTTAGGAGCCATTACAGGCCTACAGGCAAAACTCTTTTATTTGCGTGGACACAATGTAAAGGCAACAGGCTACATCCCTCACTTAAAAACTTATTTGAAAGTTGAAAACCTTGAACCCACTCCAGCCATCAAAAAATACAAAGGGTATTCTATTTATTACTCTGAGTTTTTTTCCTGGAACATTCTGCACACCATCAAGGATATCTTTGCTCTGCCCGGGAAACGTACGGTTGTCATTCTCGACAAGGGATCATCACTGAACCTTAGAGAAGCCAGAGACAAGATTTCAATAGAAAAACATTTTTATGGAAAGGATCCTTCTATCTGGGTGAAGGTAGACGAAAGCGAGGGAGAGCAAACAGCTCTGTACATCATCCGAAAGATCACCGAAGAACCACTGAACATGACGCTTCCACCAACCAAAGTTATTATTCCTCAAAGAACAGCAGGTTCATAAGAACCTGCTGTTCTAGCGCAAAGTGAGGCTGCCAACGAATTCTGGCGACTCATAGACAACACCCCAGCCACTTATCGAACTGTATTCTATACTGCTTCCCCTTGATAAGAGTACGGTTCTGGGGGCAGAAAATGAAACCGTCTGTACAGGCAGTCAAGCGTCACACACTTATCACTCTGCAGTTAATTATATTCATCTTGTCGCTTAATGCCGCACACGCCTCAACCGAAAAACCCGGATACGTCCCCCTGCCGCCACTGATGAATTCAATAATGATGAAAAGACAGATGCTTGATGCACAGCAGGAAGCACGGCAGGAAGGTGAAAAACAGGCAAGACTGCTAAGTGACCGACGGACAAATTTATTACACGAACAGCACGGTAACCATATCAACAGCACAGTGAACACCATCGTTGTAAATACCCCCATCCCGACGGTTCAGTTTATCGAAAAGGAGAGAAGCCTGTTATCAGGCATATTCCCTTGGAACAGACCACACATAACAAATGTAACATTCGTCACGAACATAACTGTGAACACAACGATACAGCATATGTCCAACCTGTCCGTCATCCCACCCCCTGCACCGACCTCCAGCGTCGACACCCATATAGGCGAACTGATCACACTCTATTCTGTCGGCAACTTCACTAAGGTCATCCACCAGACAATCAGATTTACTCAGGCAGACTGGAACAACGCTCTCCCCATAAACTGGGCCATCGCCACATACATTTACGGCTGGGCACTTTACAAATTCCGCAGATATGACGATGCACAAAAGACATTTCACCAACTTACTGGGCTGATCACCCCTCACGGAGCCAAGCCAGCCGCTTATCTGATGCTGGCTGACATTGCCCTCGCCAGGAAAGACCCGAATCAAGCAAAACACATGCTAAAAACTGCTCTCGACACCTTCGATGCTTATGATAATTTCATGGAAGAAGCATGTATTGAACCAACTCCTCGCTCGACTATTCACTCCAAGCTCGCTCGAATCCTCGACCTGACAGGAGATCCCCGAGCAGCTGGATTTGAATTTAAAAACGCATTACACCATGCAGACAGTAAACAGAAACAAACTGTAGCCAGGGATATAGGTAACTTTTATCTCGAGCGAGGTAATCCTGAAGAGGCCAAAAAGCATTTTGAGGAAAGCCTTGAGCTTGCTAAACACTTCAACGACGCAGGTCAAATGTGTCACCTGCACCATCACTTAGCTATGGCTCATTCGAACCTTGATCATGGAGAGGAAGCCCTGGAGCACGCCAAAGCTGCCCACCAACTGGCCTTGACCAACTCTCATATACCGGACCTGTTAACTTGTGCAACATCCAGTCTTGGCAGCGCACACCTAACCCTGGGCAACTACAAAGAGGCTCGCAAGAACTACGGCATTGCCCATGCACATGCCACTCATGATAAAAACAAAAACGCTCAAACCACGGCCCTTGGAAACCTGGCAAATGTGCACGCATGCACAGGCAATTACCAGGAAGCTATTCGTTGTTATGACGAAATACTTACCCTCCCCAGCAGTGAAAACACCAAACATGTCGCATTACATAACCGCGCAATATCATACCATGATTGGACAACCATGCTCATTGGAAACGTATATGAAAATTTTCGTAAAAACTGGAACCCCCCACGGCCCGAAGGTGGCATTCAGGGCCAAGACCCACAAATCACCATTATGGAGGCGTACAGGCAAAACTCACTCCCCTTCGACCCCGACCAAATAGAACGTCTCAAAGAAGCTACCAACTATATGACCCGGATCATAGAGGACCTTCATACACTTCTCGCCAAGCATGAGGAATTAGTAACTTCGCTCCCTCCAATCTCTAACCTCCATGATTCACTCTTGCAACAAAGCCGGTACAATTTTGAAACTTTGCAGAATGCTCTCATGATCCTTGGAAACGCCAGGCACGCCTTAAGGATATCGGAGCAATCCCGCAATCGCCGTGTGGTCGAAATGATTAGACGACGCAACACATATAACGAATACGCCCTGCCCCTTTCCGAAGAAAATCTCTTTGATTTTATGAAGCTACAAGAGTCTCCAACAATACAGTTTAGCCTCACTAGCCAGCGCCTGATCACTTGGTATTTCAATCCATCGAAAAAGGAGAAATACCAACTACAAACCTTTTCATGCTTTGTGGGGTATGAAAAAAGCAGTGACCCCAACACATTACGCAATCTCTTACAGAGGGATAAGCAAACACTTGAGAACAACGACTCCTATTTAGAACTTGGACTGGATACCATGCCGCCCCAACAACTCCAAAAAGCTGAAGAGTGCCTACGCCCTCTCGCACTTTCACTCCAAAAAGACTTTCTACACAGGCCTTTCCACGTTATCAATCTGACTGGGGATTATACTGGCCTGATGTTTAAAATTATTGGCCGTTTGATAGATGAAACGGGAGACCTAAGGTTCTCAACAAATGTCTCCCCAAAAACATATATTTCCGTTGCCCACATGATGGCTATCGCAGATCAGGAACAACCGACACCGTTTGAAAGCTCTTTATCAGAGAAAGAAAAAAGCCTCACCAGAATGTGATGAGGCTTGATGTTCTACCTGGATATTTTTAGCTGGAGAGACTTAGAACGGGAACTTCTTACCACCACCAGGAGGCAACATGCCGCCGGGGCCACCCATTCCGCCCATGCTACCCATTCCGCCGGGCATCTGGCCTTTCAGGCCGCCAAGGCCACGCATCATCTTGGCCATACCACCTTTGCCGGTCATCTTCTTCATCATTTTGGCCATCTGCTTGTGTTGCTTGATCAAGCGATTGATGTCCTGAATCTGAGTACCGGAACCAGCAGCGATACGCTTCTTGCGAGAACCGTTGATCACATCAGGCTGGCGACGCTCTTTCGGAGTCATGGAGTTGATAATAGCTTCCATCTGCACAAACATTTTATCTGTTTGTGGATTCTGAGCCATCTGAGCCATGTTACCCATGCCAGGCAGTTTGTCCATCAGGCCACCTATGCCGCCCATGGTTTTCATCTGCTGCAGCTGATCTTTGAAATCTTCCAGGTCAAAGCCCTTACCCTTCTTTAGCTTGGTAACCAGCTTGTCGGCTTTTTTCTTGTCGAGCTTACGTTCTGCTTCTTCCACCAGAGACAGAATGTCACCCATACCCAGAATACGGGAAGCGATACGATCAGGGTGGAAAGGTTCCAGCGCCTCGATCTTTTCACCCATACCCAGGAATTTGATAGGCTTGCCAGTGATATGGCGAACAGACAACGCTGCACCACCACGAGCATCACCATCGGCCTTAGTCAGAATCACACCAGTCAGAGGCAGTGCATCGTTAAAGGCTTTGGCAGTATTCGCGGCGTCCTGACCGGTCATAGCGTCAACCACGAACAGGGTTTCAATAGGATTAATAGCTGCGTGCAGGTCTTTAATCTCGCCCATCATGCTTTCATCAACATGGAGACGGCCTGCAGTATCAATGATAACGACATCAATGTGCTTCTGGCGGGCATCCTGAATCGCATTGCGTGCGATATCAATGGGTTTCTGTTCTGTTGTGGAGGGGAAGAAATCCGCATCCACTTCTTTTGCCAGAGTTTCCAACTGCTTGATAGCCGCCGGACGGTAAACATCGGCACTGGCGACCATCACGGACTTTTTCTTGCGCTCTTGAAGCCATTTCGACAACTTGGCCACAGAGGTAGTTTTACCCGCCCCTTGCAAACCTGCCATCAAAATAACAGCTGGCGGCTGGGTGGCCAGATTCAACTCATCGTTGGCAGCCCCCATCACTTCGATCAGCTCGCTATTCACGATCTTCACAAAGATCTGGCCCGGGCTCAGGCTTTGCTGGACTTCGTGACCGATAGCCCGCTCACGGACCCGGCTAACGAAATCCTTGACCACTGGCAGAGCTACATCAGCCTCCAGCAGCGCCATGCGGACTTCCCGAAGGGTGTCCTTGATATTATCTTCAGTTAGCTTCGCCTGGCCGGTGACATGCTGGAGTGTCTTTGACAGGCGATCAGAAAGGTTCTCGAACATCCGGCGCTCTCTTGATCTCGGGAGCCGATTCCAAAATCGAGGCAGTCGGCTCCAAGCGTTCATATATAAAAGAGTGATTATACCCGCACCCGGACCATTACTGCACCCCGAAAGCCATGGGACTTGTCACCGGCGCTCATCAAACATTACAAAATCAAAAATTACAACACAGCAACTTCACCGCAGTTGGACGATAATCCCAAGTCGATCACCAATAGCGACCGCTTATGAATTGGGTAAAAACAACCAGGCAGATAGTCATACTTTTACTTTCAGCAACCTTGCTTTTATCGGGCGCTGCCAGGGGGGATATAGAAATTGCAGGTTTTAACCCTGCTCAGGCCCAAAGAACAACCATCCGGGATATTCTGAGAGAAAAGCGTTTTTTTGATGAGCTGAACCAGTTGCAGACCCTCAGGGAGTACGAAGAGGCAGATATCCACGAAAAAGTCGAGATGGGGCTAACTGAAACAACGAACAGGTATTGGCACAGCACACGGCACGACCCCATCACAGGCCTTATTAGCACTACAATATTCTATGGCTCTATAGCTGGCATTATTGGGTGGAATCGTGCTTATCTGGCAAAAACAGTCACCAATTTCAACCCGGTTGTTTTGAGTTCGTTAACCAGTATTTCTGCCATTTTTGGTACAACCCTGCTTTCAGCCACTGTTTACTTTATCTTTGGAGCGGCCTATGCCATCAATCCTCCACTACTCAGCGAACAACCGCTCATTTACCAATACGGCAGCAAGAAACTGCTCTTACCATCATCTATCCAGCAACATATAGAAAACGATCTTTTCTACAACTACTGGCAGACTCCCACAGCCGACGGCTTTTCACGCCTTGAGCGGGTACTTGATATAGCCCTGCGCCTGCCGCTGCATACCAAAAATCTCGATTACAATGAGACAGCAATCACCGAGGCTCTCCAAAATTTTTCACCCGATGTCATTAACCGTCTGAAGCGTTTTGCCAAAACCGAAATTTATCTGCAAAAGATGACTCCACAGCTTGAGGGACACTACCCCGTATACTTCCATGGACCTCCAGGCACAGGAAAAACCTATGCAGTGAAAAAATTAGCCAAGGCCATGGGTACAGGGCTGACAAGCGTTATTCTGGACGGCGCCTCTATCAAAGACATTGTTGGCACATCTTCGACAGACATCAACCCGCAGCCCGGCCGACTACTGGAAGCCATCGCCCACACACCTTCCCGGGATACCGTAAACCACAGCAACAAGGTTTTATTTATTGATGAGTTTGATCGTCTGCTCACCGCTGACGACAAGGACTCCCGGGATGTTCTGGGTTTTATGCTCAAACTTCTGGATCCAACCAACCGGAAGTTTTACAGCCCTTTCCTCCAGACTGAGATACGGCTGCCAGACACCATTATTCTCGCAGGCAATGCCGACCTGCAAACTTTGGCGCGCAAATACCCACGCCTGGAAGCACTGGCTTCACGGATCGACAGCATCGCCTTTGATGGTTTTGATGAGCAGGCGAAAAGAGACATTACCGAAAATGTTTTGATCCCAAAGCTGGAGAGCAGCTATCGCTCTCTGGGGCAGGAACTCAGTAACTCTACTATCTCAGATACGGAGCGAGATATGATCAACGCTTTTATCTCTCAAGATAATGATCCGGGGCTGCGTAGTCTGGAAAAGTACATTTACACACTTTTTGAACAACGATTACTGCAACCTTAGGGTGACTCCCCCTTCACCCCCGACACGGGTTATGCCACACTCTGTGCACTATGGATAAGGTGAGCCAATGTCAGTAGAAGTGCCAAGCGCCCTAGCAATTATTCTGTATACCCTTAGCGCGCTCAGTCAGTGGTTACGCATTCAGGGCAAAAGCATAAATAAGCTAGCAGTTCAGCTATTTGCCCTGGGGGGAGCTATTGCCCAGGCACTCAGCATTTATTATGTTGTTCATACTGAAGCAGGAATCAACCTGAATTTCTTCGCTGTGGGCTCTCTCAGTTCATGGATGGTTATTCTTATTATTCTACTCAGTAGCATTCGTAAGCCCGTAGAAAACCTTCTCATTGTGTTGCTACCAATGGCCATTGCGGCGATTGCTACCAGCGACCTAATTACAGCGCAGTCCACCATTTTATCTAACCGCTCCGCCGGTATGGTTGCCCATATTATTGTTTCTATTCTCGCCTACAGCACATTAACCGTAGCGGCCTTTCAAGCGCTGCTTCTGGCTTACCAGGAAAATCACCTCAAGCACCACCACCCTGTTGGAATCATTCGGGCATTTCCTCCCATGCAAACTATGGAGAAGCTGCTGTTCGAATTTTTGTGGGCAGGTCTCATTCTTCTGACTTTGTGTTTAGGCAGCGGTTTTGCTTACCTGAATGATATGTTCGCTCAACATTTAGCCCATAAAACTATTCTGGCGGTTATGGCATGGATAATGTTCGCCATTCTCCTCGCCGGGCGCAGCTTTATGGGGTGGCGCGGACGCACCGCTATCCGCATGACCCTGAGCGGTTTTGCATTTTTGATGCTTGCATTTTTTGGCAGCAAATTTGTCCTTGATCTTGTTATTAACTGAGAGCGCACCACCTTGAACGAAGCACCCATCGGCATACTGCTGGGCGTACTGGTTTTTCTGCTATTACTTTCCGCATTCTTTTCCGGCTCCGAAACCGGGATGATGGCCCTGAACCGCTACCGCCTGCGCCATATGGCTCGCAGTGGCAACAAAGGAGCAATTCGCACCAGTGAACTTCTTAAACGCCCCGATCGTTTGATTGGCGTCATCCTGATCGGCAACAACTTTGTTAACAATCTATCTGCAGCCATCACAACGGTTATTGCCATACGAGTATGGGGGGACAGCGGCATAGCGGCAGCAACCCTTCTGCTAACACTGGCGGTATTGATTTTCAGTGAAGTCACACCAAAAACACTAGCGGCCCTGCACCCAGAACGTTTCGCATTCCCTTCATCACTGATTTTAAAGCCGCTGCTGTGGCTGCTGTATCCAATGGTGTGGATGGCTAACACCATCTCCAACGGCTTACTTCGCCTGATGCGGGTTAATCCTGAAAATGCAACAGGGGACCAGCTTAGCCACGAGGAACTGCGTACCGTGGTGAATGAAGCCAGCACACTGATCCCCACCCGCCACAAAGGCATGCTGAGTAACATTCTCGATCTGGAGAATGTTACAGTGGATGACATTATGATCCCCCGTAACGAGATCGTGGGTATCAATATCGAAGAAGGTATTGATGACATTCTCGACCAGTTGCGGACAGCCCAACACACCCGCATCCCCGTCTACAAAGGTGATATCAACAATATTATTGGCATCCTGCATATGCGCAATGTTGCCAAATTGCTGAACCTTGAAGAGATCACTCGCGCGGTTCTTCTTAATGAAACCTCGGACCCCTATTTCGTGCCAGAAGTTACTCCTCTGCATACGCAGATGATGAACTTCCAGAAGAAGAAGCTCCGGTCCGCCTTCGTAGTTGACGAATACGGTGATGTGATAGGCCTTGTGACACTGGAAGATATTCTGGAAGAAATTGTTGGCGATTTCACTACAGATGTAGACGACATCAGTCAGGACATCACCCCCCAGAAAGATGGCACCTATATTATCGACGGCTCAGCCAGCATTAGGGAAACCAATAAGTCTCTGTCATGGGAACTTGCCATTGACGGCCCCAAAACCCTGAATGGCTTGATAACAGAACATCTGGAAGAAATTCCCGAATCCGGTGTTTGTCTGGAAGTAGACTGCTACCGTATGGAGATTCTGCAGATTCGGGATAATATGGTGAAAACTGTCAAGGTCTGGATGAAGGAATAAATCTGGAACAACGGGATTCCATCGACTCCCTTGAGCTCTTTCATCAAAGAACTTCATGTCATGGAATCCCGTCACGCTCTTCTCTTTCGCTCTACCTCTGGGCGTTTTTTCTCTGCACTGGCTCCAGTGCTTACGGTGGTGAAAAAAATTCACTCACCAGGGGGCGTTCTCAATTAGGCATCGAACTCAGCATTGCCGGTACCGAAGCAACTGTAGACTTTCACTTTCCACTTTCCACTATCCGGTAATACTGCAATAAAGACGACACCCATCCTCTTGTGGCCGACCGAAATGACCCCGACTCCACGGTAGAGGATACCCATAAGGTCATACTCCCAGCTATGACTCCTTGAAACTGGTTACGCCCCATATTCGTTATTTCTCAAACATGCAAACGCATCACCCACCCTACCGGGTGCTACGATCACCATTGCCTGCAATCATTTGATTACAAAAAACGTTCGTCAACTTTTAGCTGTTGTTTGAAGCGCTTAAAGTTCTGCACATAGTGTGCTGCAGAAAGCTCCAGCATGGTTTTCTGTGGTGCACCCACTTCTTTAACAACCTTACCTGGAGAGCCCATTACCACAGAGCCATCCGGGATGACCTTACCTTCAGGAATCAAAGCATTCGCCCCTATGATGCAATGCTTGCCAATTTTGGCACCGTTCAAAATCACAGCGTTAATACCGATCAGACTGTAATCACCAACCTCACAACCATGAAGCATCACCTTATGGCCGATAGTTACGCCTGTACCGATGGTGAGAGGCACACCAGCGTCCGTATGAAGTACCGAGCCATCCTGCACATTACTGTTTTCACCGATAGTGATGAGATCGTTATCACCCCGCACAACCGCGTTGTACCAGACACTGGCATTATTCTGTAAAACAACAGAACCAATAACCGTGGCATTATCCGCCACAAACCAATCCTCACCCTGAATATCAACAGCTTTCTCACCCAAACGATAAATCACTATTACACTCCAGATCTGATTGCTTTCATGACGTTACACGACTTGCACTAAGGTCACAAACCTTCCAATTCAGACACAAAACAAGAACTTAAAAAGCTTACGGACAACAGACAAATGTCAACTAACAGCTAGTCTTTTCAACCCTTGCCCAAAGAAGAGGCCTGCAATGAAAAAGCTGATTTCTACTATCACTGTATTCTGGCTATCCAGCTTTGCAGCCGGAAGCTTTGTTCATTTCGAAGAAATCTCCCAACAACCTCTAAAGGTTTGCTCAGGTAACGCAGAACACAATAGAGCATATTTTGAATCCAAAGTTCTGAGCGAACATCATCAGGTACATATCAATGAAGGTCGAAAAGGTTTTACCCTGTTTCCGGATTACAGTTTTAGAACTGTAAATGTTTTCAATCTGTATACAGGAAGCCCCGGTGGTTATATCGCCTGCTACAGCCACGAAAGAGAAGGTAGTGCTTATCAAATTCCCCGCACCAATATTTTTATTCACGGGTTGATTAGAACCACTGGCGTTTATGATCGTTACACTTTCCGGCCATTCTCTGAGCCAACCGATGATATTGGGAAATACGATTCACCAGCCAGCCAACTGTGCCGCCAGCATATTAAAACCTGTGTGGATTGCTGGGCTGGAGGGGATACGGGAAGTTTTGTAGGAATTAAAGGAACCATTAATCCTGAAAAGCCGTGTAAGGTTAATGATCACCCCAAAGAATGATCATCAACCTTATTATCAGAAGCTCCAGGCAACCCCGAGGCGCCCTTGCGCAATATTGACATCAGCATCAACGTAAGATAGCTGCGCTGTTAACTGAATATTCGGATAAACTGGATAGCTACCAAATACAGAGGCACACACAATATTCCCTCTGGATTCCCTCTGGTTTCAGCCTGCGAACTTTTAGTTGACTAATGAGAAACAGCCCCCTTCATTACATCCCTGACGAAGATAGGTATCTGTAAGCTTTAATTCTATTTACATGAATAAGCTCCAGCTGGCATCAGGCCCGGCGCGACCACAGCCCATTTTCCACACGATCCCCATTAATCTGGGGAACATTCAGGGGAATCCCGGCATTGAGAGCCACATTCAGGAACTCCACCAACATAATCGCCGTAAGCCCCCAGATCTGGTACTCGCCATACTGCCAAGCTGGCACATGGAAAGTCATATGACGATAGCTCAGCTTATCAGTGCGTAAAGTGTCCGCCTCGAGGAAATAGCTGACCGGCACCCGAAAAATACGATCCAGCTCATCAGGATTGGCTACCAGCTCCACACCAGAATCTACAACACCCACGTAAGAGGTCACCTTGATACCAAAACGGGAAATAACGTCCCCGACAGGGCCGATAAGATCAACCCTTTCGGAAGGCAGGCCGATCTCTTCATGGGATTCCCTGAGCGCAGTGTGGGAAAGATCATTATCTTCCGGGTCGCGCTTTCCTCCAGGGAAGGCAACTTCACCACTATGGGTTTTCAACCGGCTTGAGCGGCGGGTAAAAATAATCTCCGGCTCTTTGTCACCACAGGTCAGCGCAATAAGAACTGCAGCTTCCGGCATATCCAGAGCCAGCTTTCTAGGAGAGTGTTCAGTTAACTGTTGTCGAATTGTATTTAACATATGATCGCGTGCATCCGTGCCCGTCTTATTATAGTTGTCTTTTCTACTGCGCGGAGTGTGCAAGACTCTCCCCAATGATTCACTTCTTAAAAACATACTATCACCTTAACATGCCGATTCTGTGACAGCGACATCAGATTCCCATCACCCGGTACTCTCCAGCAACCATCGGGTCAATAAACCGGATAAATGAAAAACCGGAATTTGCCCTTTGATCCAGTTTTCGTGCGCGCTCCCGAAACACCAGCGGATTCACAATCTGCCTGCGTTTCACTGCTGCCAGCACAACACTGCCCTCTTCCTGTGCATCCCATACAAACACATGGGGAAATTCCTGAATCACCTGGTCAATATCTCTTTCGACACGTCTTCGATCTCCCCGGAGTACCGCCATCATCACACCAGTTTCATTCAATCGTTCACGAACAGCGCGCAGAATCCCAGATTCACGAAGAATTGGAAAAATGCCTGACAACCTGCGCCCCTTGTCATCTACAGAGAATTGATCCAGATAAACAACATCATAGGTGCCTTCTGGACGACTGAGCAGATAATCCAGATTTATATCCTGGCGAACAGTTAAACGATCATCAGACCGCAAACCAAAATAAGCGTCTGCGGCTGAGATAATAGAAGGGTCACTGTCGCTCACATCAATAAACTGTGCTGGTGTGAAGCTACGAAGAAATTTAATTAAACCGATATTTTTCATGCCCACCACCATCACATGTCCTTGTTCTGGCGCAAGCAGGAAGGATGCCAATAATTCTCTTGTATCAGACAGCACTGGAACTTCTGGCTGCATAAGGTTGATCTGGCTTCCCAGCAACTCACCACCATCGGTATGGCGAAAGAAAAGGGAGCGATAAACACCATCATCCACCACTCTCAACTTATTCTCATTCTGTGCACTCTGGAGCGTAACACCGTCGTCAGGCAACACTTTAAACCCATTAATACAGGCAGGACTCCCCGCAAACAGCCCCACAGGGAAAAACAAAACAATGAAAGTAAAAAAAATGACCAGCATAAAGATAGGCACATCAACACATTAACTGGAAGAATCGGAAACCTTGGACAACAACAGAACGACAGGGTTCCCAATCAACAGTATTGCCAATCTATTCGAATCTGGCACACTGAAATAGGGAGACAAGAGAACAGGGAAACCATGAATTTCTGCAGTGAGTGCGGCACCCGGGTAACACTGATTGTTCCAGAAGGCGATGACAGGGAACGGCATGTGTGCACAGCATGCCAGACAATTCACTATCAAAACCCAAAAATCATCGCTGGGACATTACCTATTGTTGATGATCAGATTCTTCTTTGTCGCAGGGCCATAGAGCCTCGCAAAGGGCTTTGGACGTTGCCAGCAGGCTTTATGGAAAATGAAGAATCCACACTGGAAGCCGCCCGGAGAGAAACCTGGGAAGAAGCCTGCGCTCGCACCTGTCGTGAAGAGCTCTATACCATTATCAGCATTCCTTCTATCAGTCAGGTTTATATGTTTTACCGGGCAGAGCTGGAGAAGCCAGAGTTTTCTCCAGGGCAGGAAAGTCTGGAAGTCGCACTGTTCAGTGAAGATGAAATCCCCTGGGATGATCTGGCATTCCGGACGGTATCACGAACACTTGAATTCTTTTTCGCAGACAGAAACCGGGAACAGTTTGTTTTGCGCGATGAGGTTCTGAGCTTTTAAAACCCCGGGTTAAATGCAACTCCGGTCGTCAACCTTCCAGACTTCAAAGGCCGGAGTTTCGTAAGGGTGAGCTTTTCGCAGTGCAGCTATAACCGCATCCACACTGCCATCCACACACACCATCTCAACTTTGAACTCTGAAACAGTTTCCAGAATTTCATTCTTACCGGTGTGCGGGCGACTGCCCTCAAGAGGACGAAACTGAGTAACACCTTTGGTTTGCCAGCAACATTTGTCATAACGCCCGATATGGCCGGCCCCGGCAGCAAAAACAGCGTCTTTCACTCTCTCAAGATGTTCTTCCGGAACAAAAAAACACAATTTGTACATAAAAGATGAGGAAGCCGTTTACAGGGTAAGACTATTAATAGCCGGGTTGGCATAAATCTTTAAAAACAACCGTCTGGCATATTCCGGGCATCGATTCAGCTGCTGCTGAAACAACGCTTCATGCTTAGCGAGTTCGGCTTCACTAAAGTTATCACGCCAATCACCATGAACATCACGACTTTCCAGAATATCTTTGGCCAGCCAGTTCGAAGGCCACAGGCGGTAGAGGGAATGCATTTGCTGATCTATAGCTGTTGCAACAGCCTGTGGTGTGTCCAGTTCTGCGGATATCGGCTTGCCAAAGGCAACATGCATGCGCCCTTTAAAACCCTCAATTCCCGTTACAATGCTGTTCAGGTCTTCATCTTCCGCCTTGTTGTATTCACCTTTTACTTCCCGCTCTTCAAGCTCTATTGCTTTGGCAACAGCACAAGGATCATATTCGTAAGAAACAGAAACAGGAACAATATTCAGGTGTTCAATAAGTTCACTAAAGCTGCGCTTATCATGGCGAAAACTCATATACAGCATTTTCAGGATGGCAGTGTCAGTACGATCATCACCGTCTTTAGCTCTTCCTTCACGGTGGGCCACCCAGACATCATGCCCATCAGCAATAGAATGACTGATATAAGCTGATAGCTGATGCAGTGCCAGTAACTTCTCCTTCCGCCCGGATACAGAACGCTTAACAATAAAGCTTTTGTTCAGGCGCATCAGATCACTGACATAAGGTCGACTCAGCAGATTATCCCCTATCGCTATGCGTGCCGTATCCCTTCCAGCCTTGAATAGCGTGTAATTCACCAGTGCGGGGTCCATCACTATGTCACGGTGATTACTCAAAAACAGGCAGGGTTTGTTATCGGTCAGATTTTCCAAGCCAGACCAGCTCAGGCCATTGGCAGTTCTTTCAACAACCCGCTCAAGAAAAGGGGCAATACTTTGTTGCAGGCTATACACATCCTTTACATCAGCAACCATTTTTCGCACCCGCCAAGCAACCAGAGGCTGTAGAAGGTTGCGTAAAACAGCCGGCACATCAGGAAAATAAAAATGCCCGATAGCACTCAACAGTTGGCGATTACTCACCAGCCGCTTCAGTACTGGCGCCACCTCATGATCATCATAGGGGCGAATATCTTCAAAGGATTGCATAGAAAGCAAGGGGATCTGTGTCAGCTGTAACTAGCGAGTATTATATGGCTACCGACGTACAAGTTCTGTTTCGGCCAGTAGCCTTTGAGTATCCTTTGTAACAGCATGCGGTTAAGGTATATACCCTTCTGCATGTACACAGACAGAAGGTACATGCTTAACGCCTGCTGTACAAATAGAAAGAACTGTTCTGCTGTTAGAGTTATAATCCCGAAAGGCTAAAACAGACGCACAACGACGCACAATAATGGTGCGCAACAAACAAGTCTTATGAGCCGTTGAGAGGGATTTATGAAATATCGCAACCGGTTTTTCGGTACGGCATCCAGTGCAGCCATTGTACTTGCACTTGGATTGACTCTGGCTACGCCACCCCAGGCGGCTAATATTCAAAAACAGCCATCTTCAGAGGTAGCAGAGCTTAAAGCGGCTTCTAATAAAGGTGATGTCGTCTCTACTCGCAAACTGGCTGATGCTTATCGCACTGGTCAAGGCATTGGCAAGAATCTGGAAACAGCTTTCAACCTTTACGTTGAAGCGGCGCGTGCCGGAGATGCTGAAGCCCGCTATCGGGTTGGTAACGCATACCACCGGGGTGAAGGAACTGACAGCAACCAGATTTCTGCCTGGGTGTGGTTAACCCTGGCCGGCGAGGAACACTCCTCAATAAAAGATCAGGCTCTTACCCTGAGAGATAAAGTGCAGAACTCTCTATCGGAAGCCCAGCAAAGCAGAGCTAAACTTCTGGCTGAAAGCCTCGAACAGATGTTGCCAAAATGATTAAAATTTACAGCCCAAAAGATTCTATGGAAGCTGAGTGTTTAAAAGATATGCTCATAAGCCATCACATCCACTGCCATGTGGGCGGCACATTTCTTCAGGGAGCAACTGGCGAACTCCCCGCCCACGACCTGATTGGGTTATATGCAGATATTGCTGATGCAGATAGAGCCAAAGAGCTTATCGGTGAGTGGCTGAAAGCCAGCCCTATCATAGGTGATGAGCAATAAAGGGAAGCATTTTCTCTGTTTCCCTTCATCTGCCTTAAAGAGAAACCTTCAAGGCTTCACGAATAAGGTTTCGTCGGCTGATGTTATAGCCCGACAGCCATGACACCATTTCTTCCCTGCCAAGAATCTTTCGGGTTATGGTTGCCAAAGACAATCCCGCTTTATCCAGCTTCTGAGATTCGCTGCAAAGCCAAACCAGATTTTGCAGCTTCTCCTCCATAGCCTTACGCCCATTTTCCACAATACCGCGGTGGGGACAGAACAAAATCTCAAAATCCAGATCCAGAACCCGCCTGATGCTGCTCATGAGCTGGCTCAGGTTCTCATCATTACGGAACATCTTCAGTGATTTGGATACATAGAGATCGCCACTGAACAACCACTTCTGTTTCGGCAAAAAGAAAACAGTTAAATCCTTGGCATGACCGGGAACATGAACAGGAATGATTGGACTGCCATCACTTAGAGTCATTTCATCAGGGTAAGTCACAGTTTTTACAGGAATAGGAGAACCCCAGATATATCGCTGCAAGGGTGGGACCTTATAACCGGCAGCCAATTTGGCCTGCGCCAGTTCTGGAGCAAAAGGCGTCACCCCAGTTATGTCTTTTATTCGTGAACCATTGCCGCTGTGATCTTCATGGTGATGAGTAATTAATAACTGACGCACCGGTCCGCGTTCAATAAAAGCCTTCACCTCCTCCCATTGATTCGGGGGACCACAATCAATCACAGTGTCGCCAATACGATAAATAATAAACGTGGTATTAATGCCTGCATCCACGCGCCCTATGCGAATCCCCTCAACTAAATGACTTCCACCATCAAAGTTATATTGTCCCCGAACCGGCATAGGTTTCACTCATAAAACAGAATGCTGGCATCCTGAAGGATGACCAAACCAACAACAATGACTGAAACCGTGAACAACAATGGCAAAACAGTTCACTTATTTTCTTTGAAATCGTGGCACCATAACCACCAAAAATAATACACAATAAAGGAATGACGGATGCTCAAAAAAGGCTGTTTGCTATTTATAGCCATCTTCGCAATAGCATTAGTAACTCCCTACATTCTCACTTGGAGTTTTGTAAAAAATCTTCCTGATATGACAGAGGAAGAAGTCGCGCAGCGGATTGATATTCCACGATTTAAAGGCAGCTTGAAAGAATCGCTGACCGGATACATGTCACAGCAGGCTGAAGATGCCGATCCAATAGCCAAGACATTAATATCTGCAATGCTAACACAGGTCGTCAATAAAACCGTTGATACCTTTATGCAGCCCAATGTTCTGGCAAAACTGTTGGAAACAGGAAATATTAAGCAGACCGCTCAGGATTCAAAAAAGCAGCCACCTTCGGATGATCAGGCAAGTGAGCAAACCGAATCATCCAACCTTGAAATCCCACTGATTTATTTCACCAGCTTGAACAGCTACAGGGTAAAGGTTGGAGAAGTGTTTCTGGATTTCCACTTCAACAGCAACCATTGGCAATTAAGTGAATTTCATATCGCTTCGGTAAAGGCTTCTCAAAATCCTGCGAATAGCCCTCAGCTAACTTCTGTGACTGCCACACAACCTGCACAGACACTGGTGGATGAAATTGTCGATCAGACTTTGCCCGCAACCCTTTCACCAGAGCAGGTTGAGAAGGCTTTCCTTTTACTACAAAACGCCTTCTTCAACAGAATGCAATTTAACAATGAGCTGGGTGTTGAGGTTGATACCCTCTATATACCTAACGCATCAGGGTTGTCAGTATTAGCCAACTGGCAGCGAGTGCTGGATAAATCGGGCAATAATATTCTGCAGAGCGGAGAAGCTACAGAGTTTACATCCTGGGGCTTTAGCAACACATCGATGACTGGTGATATCAAGCTGACAGCAAATCCTGGTTCTTCGCAGATTGATAAAGCTGAAGGTATGGCAACCATTACTCTACCAACCAGATATCACACACTCACCCTTACTGATAGCGATGCAGGAAACAGTCACTCTCTCGGTGCCCTTGAAGTGATTATGCAAAACAGCCGGGGCACTGGCTCTCTTAGCCTGACAGTAAAAGGCAATAAAGAAGATCTCGACAAGCTAAGTGTTTTCGCCCTGAACAAAAACGGAAAACCACTGAAGCAAGCATCAAGGATGACTGGCTCATCACCAGCTTCACCTGATAACCCTGAGCTCATCAAAAGGGATATGAACTTTGAGTACAAAGGCACAATTGCCAGTGTTGCTTTGTTTTTAGCTGACAAAGCTGTAACCAGAACACTGCCCGTTCGAACTCATAACAAACCAGAGACATTCTTTGGTGAACTGCGCAGCCCCATAACAACAAGTCGTTACCAGGAAAAGTACCAACCTGCATTCTGCAGTTCTGCACAGCAAGCCGACTTAAGTACGCTCAAAGCTGTTGCGGGAAGAAGCCATGCCGTTTTCGGGTTTAATACTCCTGAAGTCAGTCTCAACATGCCTGGCTGCACAAACAGCAGCTATGGGAAAATCAAATGGGACGTTGAACTGTTTGATAAGCAGGGACAAAAGATTGATTATTCTCCGGAAAATAGTATTCAGGAGTATCGCTTTAAACCTGTGGATACAGCCGATAAGAACCCCATTGACTTCCATAACGCTAAAGGAACATTCACCGTTGATTACCCTATCGTCATGATGACAAGCAGTTATGGTCTGTCTTCAAATAATTCAGCTGTGACAAACCCAGGCAAAAGTATTTACAAGGTAGAAGTGAAATCCGGTCAGCCTGCCAATGTGTTCAGCAGTGATATTATTCCAGTACGCGGATATGACAGTGAAAATCGTATGCTGCAAACTCTGGATAAACAATATAAGGACAACAGCGTAACAGCTATTTTCTGGGGAACCCCAGCCAGAATTGAAGTTGATGTGATAAATCAGCGCGAAACATTTACAGGGAGTTTTGACATGCCACCGGCACCTCTTCTTCCACAAGAATGCCAAGGTCTGGCAAACTGTTCCTGATAGTACACAATGAGAGAGCCAGAGCTTAAGGGTTTTGGCTCTTCAACAATCAGTCACACGGATAGGTGATGAAAATACCGTTAATAATAATTCCTTCCATGTTTCTCACATAGAGCCATATAGATATACAAGCTGAAGCCAGTTCAACAATGCGCTGATGTGTGGGCTTATGCTGGTAGCTTTTTCCGCTGCGAAAGCCGGTAAACTTCTTAAAACTGAGAAAGCTGTGAAACGACTGAACTATTCTGCCGGTGGCATTATGATGGGCGCAGGCATTTATCTGGCGGCCAGTCGTTAATCGCGCACATTCAGGCGATTTCCCGGTGATAAGGTGGCAGAGAATTTAAGAGCGCCTGCCCATAACGCCGGGTCACCAGACGGCGATCCAAAACAGTTATACGCCCCCTGTCTTGCTCTGTACGGAGCAATCGACCACTGGCCTGAACAAGGCGAACAGCCGCATCAGGCACAGATATTTCCATAAACGGATTGCCACCACGGGCTTCGACCCATTCAGCAAGTGAAGCCTCTACCGGATCGTCAGGAACGGCAAAAGGAATTTTGGCAATCACTACGTGTTCACAGTATTTGCCCGGCAAATCAATCCCTTCTGCAAGACTGGCCAAACCAAAGATTGTGCTTGGTTTCCCTTCATCAATTCGCTCTCGGTGCAAGCGCAACAACTCCTGTTTGGAGTAATCATCTTGCATCATTACTCCCTCACGCTCTTCCCGACCAAGGCCGAAAAACACATCCTTCATCTGTCGGCGAGATGAGAACAACACCAATGTTCCCTGAGCGATCTCCATCAGCTTGGGGAGTGTTTCTATCAATTCATCGGTGTGATCACTGGCACGACTCGGATCAGAACTCATATTCGGAATCACCAGTTTTCCAGCCTGATTGTGATGAAAAGGACTCGGCACACTTTCACATCGACTTTCCAGAGGAACACCAGAACGAATGCGGTAGCGATCAAAACGTCCAAGAGCTGCCAGTGTTGCTGAGGTAACCACCGCCCCCCAGGCATGATTCCAAAGCACATCACGCAGCAGTCCACCAGCAAGAATCAGACTACTGGCTACCGTTAAATCCTGTGCGCCGTTATATTCATTCAGTTCAATCCAGCGAGCGGATGGTGGTTGGCCTTCAACATCGAGCTGGCTCCAGGATAACCAGAGTTCCTGATTACCCTGTAAACGTGCCAATAAGGAACCAATAGGGGGAAGAATTTGTTCCGCCTGCAAAGAATCAACACCGGGAACATCACCATCCAGAGCCGCTTTCAATTCACTGACAATACGGTCTGCCAGATCAGAGGATGCGCTGAAACCCGCTTTCATCTTGCCAGCCATTTCCCGAATGCTTTCAGGCACTACGCCATCAGGCAAACGGTAAACCATAGAGCGGCCTGTTTCTGACTCTCCAGTCGATTTAAAATCTGCAACAGACAACAGGGCTTCACGCATCAATGCCTGCTCATCTTTCAACTCCTGAAACTTGCCTTCCAACTGCTCAAACCATTCACCAATTTTTCCAGGCAGTGCATGAGAGCCCAGAATTTTCCCTAACAATTTGGCAGATTGATCCAGCCAGCGTGCAGTGTCGTTTAAACGGGAATCATGAGCAAAGTGGCTGATCGCCTTATCTGGCAGATGATGGCCTTCATCAAAAATGTAGAGACAATCTTTAGGCGCAGGAAGAATAGCGCCACCGCCGAGCATTAAATCTGATAGCACCAGATCATGATTGGTGATAATAACATCCACCTTATCCAGAGATGCTCGCGCCCGATAGAATGGGCAGCCATTAAAGTGCGGACACTTAGGCCCCGTACACTGAGCATGAGTGGAGGTCAGTGCCATCCAGTCTTGCTCATCTATAGTATCCTTCCAACTATCCCGGTCCCCATCCCAGCTCCCGGAAGCCAAACGCGTTACCATGGTTTCGTAAAACTGGGTGGATTCTTCATCCAAATCAATATTGAAACCTTCCTCAGCAAACAAAGTCATGGTCGCAGAATTGGCCTGGGTGCTCTGAAGCAAAGTATCGAGCTTTTGAACACAGATGTAACGCCGTCGACCTTTGGCCAGAGCAACTGTGAATTTCAACCCACTGTGCTGACTGATTTCAGGAAGATCCTTGTTGAGAATCTGTTCCTGCAGCGCCACAGTTGCAGTAGCAATCACAAGAGTTTTATCTGCAGCTTGAGCCAAAGGAATACCGGCGAGAGTGTAACCCACCGTTTTACCAGTACCCGTTCCCGCTTCTATCACACAAACTGCTGATTCTGAGGTGCGTTTTCCGTCATCATCCATATCAATCACACCGATTGTCTTGGCAATCTCGGCGATCATGATTTTTTGCCCAAGGCGAGGTTTCAGCTCTTTTTTATCAAGAAACTGACTGTAGGCTTTCTGGATTGTCTGGCGAAGAGCCGGTGCCACCTGAGACATGAAGGAAACCGTAACGGGTAATAAAACAGAGAACCACTAGTATACCTCTACTGTATAAATGTGCAGTAGTGAAAAAATACTCTATTCCGTATTTCAACTCAGCGGATACGCCTCACCGGGCTCCAGCTTCGATTCATCCCAATCACATGATGTAAAGCATTGATCTGCAGGAACACGATTCAGAGCCCGAGAATACATTCGATAGCCTTGTTCATTATAATTTTGCGATTGGGGGTTCATAAAGCCATGGAGATAAGAAGAGTGGGATACATCCACCTGCGGTGTAGTTGCTAAAACTTCCATCATTCGGGAAACCGAAAACATGGGTTCTTCTTTGGGAAAAATCATCTGTATCGGGAAATTCGGTACGGCTGTCGAGTAATGCCGAACCTGTGAACTATAAAAACAAACAGCGCCAGAAACATTCTTAAGTCCATGGGTGCTGGAAAGCCGCCAAATTGCAGAGCCCCCCATACTAAACCCGAGAAGGGTTACCGCACCTGGTAATGAACGCACCTTGCGCGCCAGCTTTTCAACGTACTTATTCAACCCAACTTTCGAAGAAAAGCAGCTATAAGCCTCATGCTCACTTTCGAAGGATGAAACACCTGTATCGTAGGGATCACAGATTTCTACATTTCCCGGGAGCGAGTTCGCCATTTTCTCTAACGTCGCTGTCCTTCCAAAAATGTCAGAAACGATTATGCGATACATAACTGTTAACGCTCTGCTTGAAAAGTGACAGGAGTATACGCTTTCAGAAACGTACGCCAATCAGTCTTTCATCGAATAAGACAACTCTTTCTGTTGCAACAACCGGAAGTAAAATTCTTGTTGTTAACCGGGCATTTTTCCCTCAGGATTTTCGGCAGCTTATCTATAAAACAAGAGGGGTTTATGTCGCTTCTGGATGTATTGATACTTGGTATCACAGTATGCGCTTTGGTTTTCTGCTGGAAGACGGTATTCATCAAGCGTCGTTCAATTTCTCTCACCGCACAAGCGTGCCTGAAGGAGAACCTTCACATGCTCACCACTTCATTAACTCAACAGCGTTGCTGGATTCAGCGTGACCAAAAATCGGGAAAGTTAACCTTTGGCCGCCTGTACACGTTTTCATTTACTGATGACTGCAACAAGACTGGTGAAGGCTGGGTAACAATGAGTGGTATGACCCTGGAAAGTTTTCAGACTCAGCCTTGGGAGAAAGGCTACATTCCACCCAGTGCAACAGGCTCACCTTTTAGCTGAAATTGATATTTGGCTTCCGGTGGAAGCCTTCATTGAAAACACTGTGAAAGATTCAGCAACACATCCTTGCCCAGAAACTCTATCAGTACGGGCAAGATCAGTACGGGCAAGGACTGCAAATACAGACAGAATAATTGGGTACAGGCGGATTATACTTTAACCGTTTCTTGTAATTCTGCCTGTTTTTGCAACATGGTGGCCATATGGAAAAATCCAAAAATCAAAATTTTAATGTTATCGGAAGCCAGGTGCTCACTCATCAAACGAATACGTTTTTGCCAAATCACAACCTCCAATAGGTGGGCGACAAACACTAATCCTCCAAGAGCAGGAACAATCGTATCTAAAGGGGCCGACCAAGGGATAAATCCAGTAGAAATCACAGCTCCCCAGAACAAAATCGTGACCAGCTGCCCAACTGCAAGCATAACTTTCATCTCTTCCCCTTACTGACTATTAGTTTTATATCGTCTCGACTCATTACTTCTGCATCGACTATAACCTGCCCTTTATCGGTTTCACAAATTCGCACTCTGTACTGTTATTCTTAGAGCTATGACTAAAATATCCTCTTGTCCCTGTGGCACCCAAAAAGCCTATAGTGACTGCTGCGCTCCCCTTCACGAAGGAAAAGCCGCAGCTCAAACCGCTGAGCAACTTATGCGTTCACGTTACGCTGGCTGGTCTCTTGGATTAATTGATTATCTATTCGAAACCACTTGGCCCAAACAGCAAGCCGGGCTAAAGCAGAACGAAATGCAGGATTGGGCAGATCGTACTCAGTGGATCAGTCTATCTATTCTGGACACTGCCGCCGGGACAGAAAAAGATGTTAACGGTGAAGTGGAATTCCTGGCTCGCTTCAAGTTGCCTCCCGTTGAAGCGATACAGGAACACAAAGAACGCTCCAGCTTTATAAAAGAAAATGGAATTTGGTTTTTTATTGATCCAACCCTACCAATACAGTCAGTAAAAGCTCCCGGGCGTAACGACCCATGCTCATGCGGTAGCGGCAAGAAATACAAAAAATGCTGTGGATAAACTGATCTTTATCAACATTTAGAAAAAATACTCCGCATATCATCCCTATGGGAGGATTATTTCCTCCCACAAACATTCTCACGGTTACCTGTTTCGTACTGAACAACACAGCAAAAAGTTGTAATTTACTACTCACCCAACCAGCGTTTTGCTCGTTTTTTAAGCACTTTTCAGTCAAACGACAGCCATGTGAGTGTTCACTCCTAGTACCAATAACTGTTAGGATGCAGAAATAGGTCAGCATAGACCTCATTCAATATTAGCGAAGATAGCATTATTACAGGTGCATATTTGTCACCAGCCCTTCGCAGACAAGAAAAGAGATACAGAGATCATTCTCAGCGCTCTCCGGAATCAGTCAGCGTGCAACACGGATGGATACTGACTGAATAACAAGCTTTCACCGGAAGCGTAATAATCATTAAAAACCGGGGGACACTTATGTCTTTACTAAAAAAAATCTCACTTGCGGCTATCGGTGCGGGTATGACCGTTGCTGCCCTCAGCACTCCTGCCACTGCGGCTCAACAGCAATTCGTGACTATTGGAACAGGCGGTGTAACCGGTGTTTACTACCCTACCGGTGGTGCTATCTGCCGCCTGGTGAACAAAGGTCGTAAAGAGCATGGTATCCGCTGCTCCGTTGAAAGTACCGGCGGCTCCGTTTACAACCTGAACACCATCCGTGCAGGTGAGATGGACATGGGTATTGCCCAATCTGACTGGCAGTACCATGCCTTTAACGGTACCAGCAAGTTCGAGACAATAGGGTCAAACAAAGACCTGCGTGCGGTATTCTCTATTCACGCAGAACCTTTCACCGTTGTTGCCCGCAAAGATTCTGGTATCAAAAACTTCTCAGACCTGAAAGGTAAGCGTGTAAATATCGGCAACCCTGGTTCTGGTCAGCGTGGCACCATAGAAGTAGTGATGGACGCCTATGGCATGAAGACCACAGATTTCAAACTGGCTACTGAACTGAAAGCGGCTGAGCAGTCCAAAGCTCTGTGTGACAACAAGATCGACGCCATGGTTTACGTAGTTGGTCACCCAAATGGTTCCATTAAGGAAGCAACATCTTCCTGCGATACCGTTCTGGTTAACGTTCAGGGCCCCGCGATTACCAAGCTGATTAACGACGCCCCTTACTATCGCGTAGCGACCATTCCTGGTGGCATGTATCAGGGCAACCCTGAAGACACCACCACCTTTGGTGTGGGCGCAACTTTCGTCTCCTCCACAAAGACTCCGGATGCATCTATCTATCAGATCGTGAAGTCTGTATTTGATAACTTTGACGACTTCCGCAAGCTACATCCTGCCTTCGCCAACCTGAAGAAAGAAGAGATGGTCAAAGATGGCCTCTCCGCCCCTCTCCACAACGGCGCTGCCCGTTACTACAAAGAAGCCGGACTGATTAAATAACCCCGGTAATGGTTCCGGGATTTCTCCCGGAACCATCTGCTCCTCATGCCCCCGACCTGCATGAAGGATTCACCAGTAACTGACCTGGATTACCTCCACAGAGGCTACTGATGTCAACCTGGATTACCGATCTGACACGGTGTCATAAGCACTGTTTTTTCGCTTTTCGGTAACCCCTGGCCTGGGTAACGAACTATGTCTGACATATCCCTATCAGGACAAACACATTTGCCTGAAAACAAAACCACTGAACAGAGCGCGTCTGAAATTGTTAATGATGCTGACACCGGGGCTCGCAACCCTAGGGGTCTAGCTGCCCGTGTTCTCACTGCAACAGCTCTTTGCTGGTCTTTATTCCAGCTCTGGTACGCATCACCACTACCTTTCGAGCTGAACGTTTTCATCCTGAACGACACTGAAGCACGATCCATCCATCTTGCTTTTGCTGTGTTCCTGTCGTTTACCGCCTTTCCGGCTTTCAAGCGCTCTCCCAAAAGGCACATTCCAA
>NZ_CAMZOG010000013.1 GCF_947331445.1 Parendozoicomonas sp. Alg238-R29
CACTATCTTTTTCACATAAAAATTTACGTTACAGGGATTGCCTGCCATGACGCCTGAACAGTTTCAGAACCTGGCCAGTCAGGGGTATAACCGTATACCTGTCACCCGCGAGGTGCTGGCTGATTTCGATACACCACTTTCGACTTATCTGAAGCTCGCAGACAACGATTACTCCTGTCTCCTGGAGTCTGTTGAGGGAGGGGAAAAATGGGGGCGTTATTCATTTATCGGCTTAGGTAGCCGAACTGTGCTGAAAGTGACTGGCCATGAATGGATTTTAGAAACCGATGGTCAGATCGTTGAACAGCGTCAGGTAGAAGATCCGCTGGCTGAAATCGAAACCTTTATGGAGCAATTTAAGGTTCCAGATTTGCCAGACTTACCTCGTTTTAATGGTGGGCTTGTTGGGTACTTTGCCTACGATACTGTTCGTTATATCGAACCTCGCCTTGCGCGCAGTCAACCCAAAGATGTTTTGGGAACCCCTGATATTTTATTGATGGTAATGGATGATCTTGTGGTGTTCGATAACCTGACCGGAAAGGTTGTGTTTATCACCCATGTTGACCCGTCAGAGGCTGATGCCTTAGTTCGGGCGGATGCTGCGATTGATGCACGATTACAGGCCTTGAAAAACAAGCGGGCGTATTTGCCATCGGGAGATGGCAAGAGCGATCGTGCAGAAGAAAGCTTCACCTCTTTGTGGGGTGAAGAGGGCTACAAGACAGCAGTTGATAAAGTAAAAGATTACATCTTGGCCGGCGATGTGATGCAGGTTGTGCCATCTCAGCGCATGACATTGCCTTACGATGAGCATCCTCTGAATCTCTATCGAGCTCTACGTTGCTTAAATCCTTCTCCTTATATGTATTACCTGAATCTGCGTGATTTTCATGTAGTGGGCTCTTCGCCAGAAATTCTGGCCCGTCTTGAGCATGGTGAAGTCGCGGTTCGACCTATTGCTGGAACCCGTAAGCGTGGTTCGACGGTTGAACGTGATCTCGAACTGGAACAAGAATTGCTGGATGACCCTAAAGAAATTGCCGAGCATCTGATGCTGATTGATTTGGGGCGTAACGATGTGGGGCGTGTTGCCAAAACGGGTTCGGTCAATCTCACCGATAAAATGGTTGTTGAACGCTATTCCCACGTTATGCATATTGTCTCCAATGTGACCGGGCAGTTGAAAGAAGGTTTGAGCGCAATGGATGTTCTACGGGCTACGTTACCTGCCGGAACCCTGAGCGGTGCTCCGAAAGTTCGCGCCATGGAAATCATTGATGAGCTGGAACCAGTAAAGCGCGGTATTTACGGTGGTGCTGTGGGTTATCTTTCCTGGAACGGCAATATGGATACGGCCATCGCTATTCGTACAGCAGTGATTAAAGACGGTCAGCTGAATATTCAGGCGGGAGCTGGTGTGGTGGCAGATTCTGTTCCAGAAATGGAGTGGAAAGAAACTCTCAATAAAGGCCGTGCGATTTTCAGTGCCGTTGATATGGCACGAGACGGTCTCTAACCAATAAAGAAGGCAAGAATAAATAGAAGTAACTAGCAGGGAGTACAGAGGGAGTGAGCGAAAGCGTGTCGGGGACTGGTTCAACGTCGGGATTACAGCAGAGAGTTCAGGCAATTGTGGAAGGGGTCTGGTTCAGCAATCTGATTATTGGCCTGATTGTTGTGAATGGCCTTGTGAATGGCCTGGAAACCAGCGAAGGGCTGGTTGCAAGCTACGGCAGCTGGTTTGAAATGATCAACAAGCTGGTCGTTGCTGTATTTGTAATGGAAGCCAGTTTGAAGATTTTTGCGGTTGCTCCCAGGTTAGGTCGCTACTTTGGTGATGGCTGGAACTGTTTCGATTTCACTGTAACGGTAATGAGTCTGGTGCCCGCTATTGGGCCGATGGCAACGCTGGCCCGTTTGGCTCGGTTGTTGAGGGTTCTAAGGTTGGTTTCGGCATTTCCTGAGTTAAGGTTGATCATTTCAACGCTGATTCGCTCCATTCCCAGCATGGGGCATGTTGTACTGCTGATGATGGTGATTTTTTACATCTATGCCGTGGCTGGATATCACCTGTTCAACGATGTTGATCCTGAACATTGGCGCAACTTGGGGATTTCTCTGTTAACCCTGTTCCGGATAGTGACTCTAGAAGACTGGACCGATGTTATGTACGCGTCGATGGAATTCTATCCCATGGCGTGGATCTATTATGTAAGTTTTGTGGTTTGCGGCACGTTTGTCGTTATTAATTTATTTATTGCCGTTGTGCTGAATAATCTTGAAGAAGCAAAAGCCGAGCGTTTGCAGGAGTTATGCAGGGAGCCTTCCCGCGGTGAAATTCTGCAAGAGCTAAAGTCTACGCAGGACACGCTCATTCGCCTGCAGCGACAGCTGGAAAACAGCTCTCTTCTCAACCAAGGCACAGCTTCTCAGCGGAGAGACGATTAATGCTTTTGATGATTGATAACTACGACAGTTTTACCTACAACGTCGTGCAATATCTGGGTGAGCTTGGCGCTGAGGTTCAGGTATACAGAAATGATGAGATTACTGTTGCTGAGATAGAAGCCAAGAAACCAGATCATATTGTGATTTCTCCAGGGCCGTGTACTCCAAATGAAGCGGGTGTTTCTATGGAAACCATTCGCCATTTCGCCGGAAAAATTCCTTTGCTGGGCATTTGTTTGGGGCACCAGAGTTTGGGGCAGGTGTTTGGTGGGGATGTTATTCGTGCTCGTCAGGTTATGCATGGCAAACTTTCTCCCGTGTATCACAACTCTGTAGGCGTGTTTGAAGGGGTTGATAATCCTTTTACCTGTACCCGTTACCACTCTCTGGTTGTTGATAAAGAGACATTGCCGGATTGCCTGGAAATTACTGCCTGGACCCAGAATGAAGATGGTTCCATAGATGAAATTATGGGATTACGTCACAAAGAACTGGCGGTTGAAGGCGTTCAGTTTCATCCAGAATCCATCATGACTGATTTTGGTCATGATTTGCTGGCCAATTTTTTGAAAAGCAGCTTGAAGCGAACTAATTAATACGGCCAAAGCCACCAGACATCGGAATAGAGCGAATGACTATGGATATTGACTATGGATATTAAAGAAGCGATTGGCCGTGCGGTGCAGCATCTTGATCTCAGTTTTGATGAGATGGAAGCGGTGATGCGCCAGATCATGACCGGTGGTGCGACTCAGGCACAAATTGGCGCCTTCCTCACCGCTTTGCGTATGAAGAGTGAGAGTATCGATGAAATTGCTGGTGCAGCCACAGTGATGCGTGAGTTGGCCACCAAGGTAGAAGTAAAGGCTGAAAATCTTGTTGATATTGTTGGAACCGGTGGTGATGGAGCCAACCTGTTTAATGTTTCAACGGCGTCGTCTTTTGTAGCAGCTGCAGCGGGTGTCTCTGTAGCGAAGCATGGCAACCAGGCTGTTTCCAGTAGTTCTGGCAGTGCTAATGTATTGATGCAGGCTGGTGTGAATCTGAATTTGACATCTGAGCAGGTAGCCCGGGCCGTTGAAGAAGTCGGTATCGGCTTTATGTTTGCCCCAAATCACCATTCGGCGATGAAACATGCTGTTGGCCCTCGTAAAGAGCTGGGTATTCGTACCTTTATGAATATTCTCGGCCCTATGACTAATCCGGCCGGTGTTCCTAATCTTTTGATTGGTGTATTTACTGGTGAACTCTGTCGCCCAATGGCCGAAGTTCTCAAACAGTTAGGCAACAACCATGTGCTGGTTGTTCATGCAATTGATGGTCTGGATGAAATTAGCCTTGCCAGCGAAACCCTTGTTGCTGAGCTGAAAGATGGTGAAGTGATTGAATATCACATCAGACCAGAGGATCTGGGTGTAGACAGTCAGAGTTTAATTGGTCTGGAAGTCAATAGTCCGGAAGAATCTCTTGCGCTGATCAAAGATGCATTAGGCAAGCAGGAAGGAAAATACGCCCGTAAAGCTGCTGATGTTATTGCATTGAATGCTGGAGCGGCAATTTATACAGCCAATGTTGCCAGTTCCTTAAAAGAAGGTGTAGCAATGGCTCAGGATGCTATTTCCAGCGGTCTGGCTCTCGAAAAAATGAAAGAGCTGGCTGCTTTCACAAGTGTTTGTAAACAAGACTAAACGAACGGCAGGGAATTACAGATATGACACCGGATACACCAACCGTTCTGAAAAAAATTATTGCCCGCAAACGAGAGGAAATTTCTGAACGTTCTGAGCTGGTGCCATTGGCCAAGTTGAAAGAAAAGGCTCTGGCAGCAGATAAGCCTCGTGGGTTTGTGAATGCTGTTGCTTCCAGAGTAGAGGCTGGTCAGGCTGGCATTATCGCGGAAATCAAAAAAGCATCTCCCAGTAAAGGTGTTATTCGGGAAGACTTTCATCCTGCCGAAATTGCCCGCAGTTACGAAAAAGCAGGCGCGGCCTGTTTGTCAGTATTAACTGATCGGGACTTTTTTCAGGGGCACGAAGATTATCTTGTTGAAGCACGCAGTGCCTGCAATCTGCCAGTGATTCGCAAAGATTTTATTATTTCCCCTTATCAAGTTTATGAAGCTCGGGCTTTGGGGGCAGACTGCATTTTGCTGATTGCGGCTTCTCTCGATGATCAGGCAATGGCAGAGCTTAATGCTCTTGCGGGTGAGCTGGGTATGGATGTGCTGATTGAAGTACACAATGCTGAAGAGCTGGAGCGAACCCTGAAGCTGGATAATAAACTGTTGGGGATTAATAACCGAAACTTGCACACTTTTGATGTGACTTTGGATGCCACTTATTCCTTACTGGAAAGCATTCCAGATGATCGTTTGGTAGTAACAGAGAGTGGCATTCACACCCGCGAAGACATTGCCGCTATGTTTAAACACAATGTGGGTGCCTTTTTGGTTGGTGAAGCCTTTATGCGAGCTGATGAGCCGGGGGATGAACTGGCCCGCTTGTTTGGTGAGTGGTTGTAACTAATTGTTGGTATACCGTAGGTTGGGTTAGAAGTGAAGCTTCGTAACCCAGCACTTTCTTTTATCATTGTGGAGCCCTGTTTATCTCTGGAACATGATCATTTGTGACTTCCCGTCCTGGCTGATTGAAAGCTGGGATGAAATGTTTGCAGCTCTGATACGGGGGCCGGTTGCGCGGAGAATCAGGATAGTTAGCTATCTGTTCTCCTACTAGAGTCTAATGGTCTGCCTGCTAGTCCTTTACCAGACTTAAGGAATAATCAGAGAGTTTATTATTCCTATAAATCAAATATATTAGTCAGGGAGAGAACATATGCATATAGCCAGAGCTAGTGCGGTCTGCAGACCGCATACAAAAGACCGTTTTGCCCCTCCTGTCCTAGATCTCGATTTTGGGAAAATGGGGAACAGAACTGTAACGGAAACTCAACAAAAGTCGAATGAGTCTGCGCTGCAAAACGGTGCTAACCTTGGTTCGATGCTGGAAGAAACATCTAACAGGCCTAAGGCTTTATCCAGCTACAAAGTAACCCGGATGTACAAAGTACAATATTTTTTCAGGACTCTTCCCTTTTTTGTCAGTAAATATGGGATCTCTGGCATAAAAACCTGTTTCCGGGGTGCCAAAGCTTTGGGCAACGAAACCATTGCTCGAGAAAATCTGCAGCATAACGATTTCGGTCAAATCTCAACCCGAATGCAACAAAAGCAATGCTAGCTCGGATATTTCATAAATATGCCCCGATCTTACTCGGGAACGAGATTGTGAATATAACTGTGTTTCTGCCTATCTTGAAACCTGTTCAGGTTGAGGTAAGTAAACATGGATATCAAGCTGGAAGGAGGAATTTTCCTCTCTTCCCTTGAATTCCCACCATACTTTCCCCATATCTCAGTGCATATATGCATTTACAGGAGTTTCTCTTGGAACAGTTCAGAGGCACAACCATTTTGTCGGTTCGCCGGGGTGGCAAAGTTGTAATTGGTGGTGATGGTCAGGTTTCCTTGGGTGATACCGTGATTAAGGGAAATGCCCGCAAAGTTCGCCGTTTATATAACGGTAAGGTGATTGCTGGTTTTGCAGGCGGTACTGCTGACGCTTTCACACTGTTTGAGCGTTTTGAAGCCCAACTGGAAAAGCATCAGGGGCAACTGGTTCGCTCTGCGGTCGAACTGGCAAAAGAATGGCGTACTGACCGTACTTTGCAGCGTTTAGAAGCCATGTTGATTGTGGCAGACAGTAAAGCTTCTCTAATTATTACCGGTAATGGTGATGTGATGGAGCCTGTTGATGGCATTCTTGCTATCGGCTCTGGCAGCAATTTTGCCCGTTCTGCGGCTATTGCCTTGAACCAGAATACTGATATGCCTGCTCTGGAGATTGTAGAGAAAAGTCTCAACATTGCTGGCGATATCTGTGTTTACACCAACCACTCCCGAACTATTGAAGAGCTGGACTGCGAGTAATCGCTTCATCTCTCTTGAATGCTTGAGCAGAAGTTAAAATTATGTCGAACATGACTCCCCGCGAAATTGTCCATGAGTTGGACAAACATATTATCGGCCAGGATGAAGCCAAACGCGCAGTTGCTATTGCCCTGCGTAATCGTTGGCGGAGAATGCAGGTCGATGCTGATCTGCGCAATGAAATCAGCCCTAAAAATATTTTGATGATCGGCCCCACCGGTGTAGGTAAAACAGAAGTCGCACGTCGTTTGGCTCGTCTGGCCAATGCACCTTTCATTAAGGTTGAAGCGACCAAGTTTACTGAAGTTGGTTATGTTGGGCGCGATGTCGAATCTATTGTTCGTGACCTGATGGATGCTGCCATCAAGATGATGCGCGAACAGGAAATGGAAAAGGTTAAGCATCGCGCTCTCGATGCAGCAGAAGATCGTATTCTGGATGCTCTGTTGCCACCTGCCCGCAACTTCTCTGAAGATAGCCAGCCTAAGGAAGAAAGTGGTACCCGTCAGATCTTCCGGAAGAAACTTCGTGAAGGTCAGCTCGATGATAAAGAGATCGAGATTGACGTTCAGGAAGCCAAAATGGGTGTAGAGATCATGGCGCCTCCTGGTATGGAGGAGATGACCAACCAGCTGCAAAGCATGTTCTCTAACATGAATACTGGAAAGAAACAGTCTCGCAAGCTTAAGGTAAAAGATGCCTTCAAACTGGTGCAGGATGAAGAAGCCGGCAAGCTTGTCAACGAAGAAGAGCTGAAAGTAAAAGCAGTTCAGTCCGTTGAGCAGAACGGCATTGTCTTTCTCGATGAGATCGATAAGGTTGCCAAGCGTGCTGGCGGTGGTGGCAGTGGCGAAGTTTCCCGTGAAGGTGTTCAGCGTGATTTACTGCCATTGATTGAAGGTTGCACCGTAAACACCAAGTACGGCATGATCAAAACAGACCATATTCTGTTTATTGCTTCCGGTGCATTCCACCTGTCCAAACCTTCCGATCTGATTCCCGAGCTGCAGGGACGCTTGCCAATTCGTGTTGAGTTAAAGGCGCTGAGCATTCAGGACTTTGAACGAATTCTGACTGAGCCTGATGCTTCTCTGACGTTGCAGTACAAAGCCTTGATGCAAACTGAAGGTTTGGAAATTACCTTTGATAAAAGTGGCCTGACCAAGATTGCAGAAGTTGCTTGGCAGGTGAATGAAAGTACTGAAAACATCGGTGCCCGCCGCCTGCATACTGTGTTAGAGCGACTGTTGGAAGAGGTTTCCTTTGCCGCGGCAGATATGGCTTCTGCTGGTGAAAAGGTTTGTATTGATGGTGATTATGTCACCAAGTATTTGGGAGATTTGGTTCAGGATGAAGATTTGAGTCGCTATATTCTGTAACGAAATTTCTTTGCTTGAATGTAAAGATCCCCAGCATACCTTTATGTTGGGGATTTTTCATGTCGTAAAGAAAGGGGATTACTTTATGTTTTCTGATGAAATGTGGCATCAGTTATTGGTTGCATGGAGTCAACACTCGCGCGGTTTGAGAGTTTTTCCTTGCGGCTGGCAATAGCAATTTGAATCAGGGCTATAAACACTCCCAGCATTCCGCCCAGGACAATTCCCAGGGCTATGATCAGTTTTTTCTTGGGTTTGATGGGGGTGGTTGGCACCGGAGCAGGTTGTGCCACAAAAACAGGTTCGAGAACTGAAAAGGTGGGCTCTGACAAAAGAGGTTTTAGTTTCATTGCAAGGGGGAATACTTCTGGCAATAAGGGGTTGTTCTCGTCGCCAGCTCTGGGTGACGAAAGCAGGCGATAGTTAGAGCGCTCTTTTTGCACTTCTTCTAGTTTTCTTTCAAGGATGCTTTTCCCAAGTAAAAATTGGTAGTCTTCTAAATCAGAAGGCAGGGTTAACTGTGATAACGGAGGGATATTACTGTTCTCTGCAATCCTGATATCACGAATGAATGTTTCCTGTTCTACTTGGTTTGCATTGAGAAATTGTTGCTCGAGTATACTAATGCTTTGATTAATACTTGTTTGAAGTGTGTGAACTTTTGCTTTGAAGTCTTTTTCAATAGTTTCAAAAATGAAGTCATGAGCTATCTGTATCAGACTATTAATGGCGGCGGCGGTATTTTCTGCAGATGAAGCGGTTGCTACTATAGTAATGCTTCGTTGGTCAGGGCTTTGTGAAATATCGAGTGCTGCACTAGGTGTTTCAATTTGGGTGGCACTTCTCACTAAGATGTGATGGTAGAGATCATAAATGTTTATTGATGAAGGGATCTCTTCATCGGGGGCAGGTCTGTAGTTGTCTAGATTGGCTGTTATGATGGGGGTGAGCCCTGCCTCTCGGTAAATAGATTCTAATTTAGAAAAGCTGCTCAGAGGTGCGACAAGGATATTAGTTTTGCTTTGCCAGGTAGGGGGCAGTACTAGAGCAATGACTATGGAAATAGTTGTTACAATGGCCGTTATGGCTGTAATCACTACTTTTCTATCCCATAACTTTTCCGCAAGCTCGAACAAATCGATCTCGTCGTCCTGAAAATGTTGTGGTTGGTAAACCGGTTTGTTCATATCTACTCCGAAAATGAACGGGTTTTATTTTATGATGTGCTTCGGGAATCGATACTAGAGGATTTGGCTGGTTCGCTAAAGAAGTTGTTGGTGTTTCAGTTTGAAAAAGTGACTCTGTATTCGTGTCACCTTTTCAGTGGTTAGTGTTGAGAACTTTTTTCCGCGTGTCTGCAGCTATTTGTATAAGAGTAATAAAAAAGCCCAGCATTGTACCTAGAATGGCCCCAAGAGATACAACTAGCATTTTCTTTGGTTTTATAGGGCTGGTTGGGAGAAGGGCAGGCAAGTCAATAATAACAGGTTGCCAATGAATGCTACTGAAATTGATATCTACAATCTTTTGTCGCTGTTGCCGAATAATGCTAGCCACAGCGGGAAGAAGGGGCTTGTTGTTATCGGATGCGTTCGGAATGCTAATGAACCTGTAGCGATTGAAAGATTCGTGTTGTATCCGAAGCTGCTCATTCAGGATGTTTGTACCCAACATAAAAGACTTTTCACCTAGTGTTCTTGACAGATTTAGGTCTTTTGCTTGTTCGATATTGCCTGCTTTCGCTATAGCAAGGGCATCCTTAAGGGCTATTTCCTGTACTTCACTAGCTTCAAGAAATGCTGTTTCAATTTGGGTTATCTCCCGATCAATTTTTTCAAGTTTGCGGATTTTGTCGCTTTCCAGGTTGTTAATAAGGCTCTTTTTCGCACTTTTTTGTGCATTAGGGATCAGAAAGTTATTCAGCAAATTGGTGGCAAACTGAGGATCGTCAGATTGAAATGTTACAGTGATCGCGGGGGCGGGGCTTGTGTTTTTAGGATCTTCACTTGACCGGCTTATCTGAAGATTTTCTTGAAAGCTCTTCCATTTGCTACGAGTGATTTCTTCTTTGTAGGAGGCTTGTAAAGCTCTCCCAGAAAAGTTGCTGTCTTTGAATGTTTGCCACTGTACAGCTGGCGATGTCAGTGCCCGGTAAAAGTAATTGTAAGTTGTTGAAGGGCTTATGGGGTTTGCTGTTTCATCTGCATTGATCAACCCCCAGACAGAGTTCAGATCAGCTAAGTCTGCAGGGTTGGCTTGAAAAACGGTAACTTCACTTTTCCAGATGGCAGGTGTCAGGAACGCAAAAAGTACAGAAGCTAAAGTGGTTACTACTGTTATAAAAATGATGTTTTTTTTGCGCTGCCATAAACTGTTGGCTAATTCAAACAGGTCTATCTCATCATCTCTGACTGGAAAATCGGTTGGCATGACTTGAATCGCTTGATTCGTTATATTCCAACTATATTTAGTGCGGAAAAAGACAATTGTCCCATATTTTTGTTTGTGAACGGAGAAGGGAAAGTTTTGTATGGAATATCATTGTTTAACGAAAGGGATCGTATGACAGACGTTCTCCCAATATCTGTAAGGCTTCATAAGCACAGTCAAAAACTGGAACTGTGTTACAGAAATACATCGTTATTTTCTTTAAGTTGTGAGTACCTGCGTGTCCACAGCCCCTCAGCTGAAGTGCAGGGTCATGGCGAAGGTCAGGAAATTCTCCAAACTGGCAAAATCAATATTGCCATAACAGCTGTTGAGCCAGTAGGGAACTATGGCCTCAAGCTGGTATTTGATGACGGACATGACTCCGGTATATACACATGGGAATATCTGCGAGCGCTTTGTGATAATCAGGAAGTCTGGTGGAAGAATTATCTTGAGCGGCTTGAGAAAGCCGGTGCTTCCCGTGACCCCGATGTAAGCCCTGTACGGCTACTTGGGTAAATATTGCGATTTATGGGCAAAGTCAGAAAAAGCCTCCTAGTCGTAGCGCTCATCCGAAGATAGAATGGTTGCCCTTGAAGTCAGGTTATGGCCATTTATTACGATGAGCGAAAATCATACCGGGGACAAAACCCACTTCGGCTATAAGACCGTAGATTCTAAAGACAAGGAAAAGTTGGTTGCGGATGTATTCCACTCCGTAGCAGGTCGTTACGACCTGATGAACGATTTGATGTCTATGGGCGTACACCGCCTGTGGAAACGCTTTACCCTGGAAATGAGCGCTGTTCGCAAGGGGCAGAAAGTTCTGGATATTGCCGGCGGAACCGGTGATCTGGCAATGAAGTTTTCAGAAATTGTTGGTTCTGAAGGGCAGGTTATCCTCGCTGATATCAACGACTCCATGCTTCATGTTGGGCGAGATAAGCTCACAGATCGCGGAGCGATTGGCAATGTTGAATATGTTCAGGCCAATGCGGAATGCCTTCCTTTTGCAGATAACACCTTTGATCTGATTACCATTGCTTTCGGCCTTCGCAATGTTACAGATAAGGACTCCGCTATTCGCTCTATGTTGCGAGTGCTCCGCCCTGGTGGTCGGTTGTTGATTCTGGAATTTTCCAAGCCTCGCAGTGCTTTGCTAGGTAAAGCGTATGATGCCTACTCTTTCACCGCTCTACCTCTAATGGGCAAACTGGTGACCAATGACTCCGAAAGTTATCGTTATCTAGCGGAATCTATCCGTATGCATCCAGATCAGAAAACCCTTGAAGGCATGATGAAAGACGCTGGCTTCGTAAACACCGGTTATCACAATATGACCGGTGGTGTTGTGGCCCTTCATAAAGGCATAAAACCATGATGAGCCCACAGGGTTCTATTCTGGAAACCATGCCCGGTGTTGCCGTGAGAATGGCTTTGGAGAAAGCCACGGCCAGTTTGATTGCTTATGATGTGGTAACAGCTAGAAGCCTGCAGAAATTGGATGGAAAAATTCTGCAGGTGAACTCTGTAACCCCTGCTATTGCACTATTCGTTCGTTTTGGTGAAAAACCAGAATTTTTAGCAGCCTGCGAACAGGAGGCTGATTGTGTTCTGTCTGGATCTGCTGTCAGTCTTTTACGGTTGGCACTTTCCGATGCCCCCATGGCATTTTTGCAGCAGGAAGATATTGTACTCTCAGGCGACAGTGGTCTACTGATAGCTGCTTCGGCCATTATTCGGGAAGCGGATATTGACTGGGAACAGATGATATCCCAGTACACGGGTGGAGTTTTGGCCCACTTTATGGGGGCTGCCTTTCGGCAGGGAGATATGGCTGCCAGAGGTGTTCATCGCACAGTTGTCTCTAATCTGCCAGAGTATCTGCAGGAAGAGCTCAGGCTTTTACCTCCGTCTGGACAAACAGAAGCCTTTTATGCAGATCTGAGTGATCTGCGATTAGCGACTGATCGGTTGCAGGCTCGTATTGAGCATCTGGAAAATATGCGCAAAAAAAGTGTTCAGGGTGGGGGATTGTAGCGGGTGCAACGTCTGTTTCGCATGTTTACTATTGTCGGGGTTATTGCCCGCTATCGCCTTGATAACCTGATTGATCGTGATTCTCTGCCCTGGTTTGGGCGTCTCTTTTTATCTCTGCTTCCCTGGTGCTGGCATTCAAATCCGGCAACCCGTGGAGCCCGTTTGCGAATGGCGCTGACGGACCTTGGCCCTATCTTTGTAAAGTTTGGTCAGATCCTGTCAACCCGAAGGGATCTTCTTCCCGACGATATTGGGGACGAACTTGCCCAGCTTCAGGATCGGGTACCAGCTTTTGGTAGTGATCAGGCTGTTGAGATTATTGAGAGCAGTCTGGGGGCGTCTGTAGATAAACTGTTCCAGTCCTTTGAGCGTGAACCAATGGCGTCAGCTTCCATTGCTCAGGTTCATGGTGCAGTTCTTCATAATGGCGATGCTGTTGTGGTGAAGGTTATCCGCCCCAACATTGATAAGGTTATCCGCAAAGATATTTCTCTTCTTTACATGCTGGCTCGCCTGATTCGTCTGACTTCCGATGGCCGGCGACTGCGCCCGGTTGAGGTGGTGGAAGATTATGAGAGTACCATTTTTGATGAGTTGGATCTGCAAAGAGAAGCGGCCAATGCTTCCCAGCTGCGGCGGAACTTTCTTGAGTCCCATCTGCTCTATATTCCCAGAGTTTATTGGGATTATTCCCGTCCACGAGTGATGGTAATGGAACGCATCAATGGCGTTCCGGTAACTGACCTTGAAGCACTAAAAACTCAGGGCACCAACATGAAACTGTTGGCGGAACGAGGGGTCGAAACGTTTTTTACCCAAGTGTTTCGGGACAGTTTTTTCCATGCGGATATGCATCCGGGAAACATTTTCATCTCCAAGGTAAACCCTGAAGATCCGCAATATATCGGAATCGACTGCGGAATAGTGGGATCTTTAACTCCTGAGGATCAAAGCTATCTGGCTCGTAATCTGCTGGCCTTCTTTCGGCGGGATTACCGTATGGTGGCAAAGCTGCATATTGATTCCGGCTGGGTGCCTGCAGATACCAAGGTCAATGAGCTTGAGGCGGGCATTCGCACAGTCTGTGAGCCGATTTTTGAAAAACCACTGTCGGAAATTTCCTTTGGCATGGTCCTTCTTAATCTGTTTCAGGTGGCGCGGCGCTTTAATATGGAAGTGCAGCCCCAATTGGTATTGTTACAAAAAACTCTTCTGAATATTGAGGGGTTGGGGCGTCAACTCTATCCCCAGCTGGACCTCTGGGCTACAGCACAGCCATTTTTAGAAAAATGGATGCATGAGCGTGTCGCACCTCAAGGTGTCATAAAACGACTGCATAATACGATGCCCGAGTTAATTGAGCAGGCTCCGATGCTGGTTCATCAGATGTTGGAAGATGTTCAGGCTTTGCACAAAACACCCTTATCACCGGTAGTGAATAAATCAGCATTGGGGCGAGATTTACGTTGGTTGGGTGTCGTTGTTCTGGCTGGTGCGTCTTTTGCGGCTTTTCAGACTACCGAAGTGGCAAGTTGGAATATTCTGCTGTTAGGTGGGGTTGGCGGTTACTTGTTGAGTCAGTCTGGATCTGGGCGTTCTGGAAGGTAGGGGGGGTATTATGTCCAAAGCATGGTTGAATGAAGTTACCTGGAATGATGATGGTCTGGTACCAGCTATTGCCCAGGATGCGGAAACCGGTAAAGTGCTGATGATGGCGTGGATGAATAGGGAATCTCTGGAAGCCACTGTACGGGAAGGGCACGCAATTTACTGGTCTCGCTCTCGTGGAAGGTTATGGCGCAAGGGGGAATCCTCAGGTCATACACAGGAATTGGTGGATTTGCGCCTTGATTGTGACGGAGACACCGTATTGTTGAGAGTGCGTCAACATGGTGGTATTGCCTGCCATACCGGGCGGGAGCACTGCTTCTTCCGCCAGCTGCAGGCTGGGGATGCTACCTGTTGGCACGATGTTGAGCCGGTGAAAAAGAACCCCGATGACATATATCAATAAATTGTAAAGATGCACGCTGCACTGGATGGATAATGAGCGATATACTTGAGCAACTTGCGCAGGTTCTGGAACAGCGTAAAAATGATGATCCCGATAGCTCCTATGTAGCAGGGCTGTACCAGAAAGGATTGAATAAAATCCTGGAAAAAGTGGGTGAAGAAACCACAGAAACACTGCTGGCGGCAAAAGATGCTGAGCGCAGTGGTGATGTGGATGATCTGGTGTACGAAACCGCGGACCTCTGGTTCCACTCTTTGATTATGCTGGCTCATCTGGGCACCGGGCCCGATGCGATTTTAAATGAACTGGGCAGACGTTTTGGACTGTCCGGTCTTGAGGAAAAGGCGGCACGCTCGGCTGGCGCCGACGAAAACAGGGATTCCTGAACAGGACAGAAAGATGACTGACTGTATTTTCTGCAAAATTCAGCAGGGAGATATTCCAGCAGACATTGTTTATGAAGATGAGCACTGTCTGGCGTTTCGGGATATTCAGCCCAAAGCACCGATCCACCTGCTGGTGATTCCCCGTAAGCATGTGGAAAATCTGGATGATCTGGTTGAGTCTGACAAAGACTTAGTCAGCCATATGATGCTGACCATTCCTAAAATCGCCCGTCAGCAAGGGCTGAAAGAGGGATACCGCACGGTCGCCAATACTGGCACTGGCGGAGGACAGGAGGTGTTCCACCTGCATTTTCATATTCTAGGCGGTGGTGTACTCCACTCCCTGTAACGTATAACTATTTTAAGAGTAAGGCTTAAAGGGGATTTATTATGGGTATAAGTATTCCGCAGCTTCTGATAGTTCTGGCTATCCTGATTCTTCTGTTTGGCACTAAGCGCCTGCGCAACATTGGCGGTGACTTGGGTAGTGCTGTAAAAGGCTTTCGCAAAGCCATGAGCAGTGAAGAACAGAATGTTGCTAAAAGCGAAGAGCCTCGCAAGATTGAAGGTGAGGATGCCCAGTTTGATGCTTCAGCAAGCAAGAGCGCTGAAAAAGAGTCTCAGAAAGATAAGCAGTCGTAACGGAAGCCTATAGAAGTGTTCGATATCGGATTTCTAGAACTTGTTATTATTGCAGTGATTGCACTGGTGGTACTGGGGCCTGAACGGCTTCCTGTTGCTATCAAAACCACTGCAATATGGGTTGGCCGAATCAAGCGTAGTTTTCAGGGAATCCGTACTGAAATTGAGCGTGAATTGAAGGTGGATGAAATTCGCCGTGAAGTTCATAACGCCAGTGTCATGGATGAATTAAAGAAAACCCGCGAAGAGCTGGAGCAGGGTGTAAACAGTGTTCGGGAAACCCTGAATACCCCTCTGGACGGGTTTTCTGGAGATAAAGCTTCAGCGAAAGATGCAGAGCCTTCTTCAGATGCAGAGCCTTCTTCAGATGCAGGGCCTTCTTCAGATGCAGGGCCTTCTTCAGATGCAGGGCCTTCTTCAAAAGTAGGCTCTTCCGTTACAGAGAAAAATAGTGGCTCTAAACCAGACAGCCAATCTTCCTGAACCGTGTATAAAGTACACCTGAACAGACTTATTAATGAGTAATAATCAGCAAAGCAGTCAAGGGGCTGATACAGAGCAACCGTTGGTTCAACATCTTTTGGAATTGCGTAATCGTATTCTGAAGTCGGTTGCTGTTGTTGTTGTCATTTTTCTTGGGCTGTTTTATTTCGCCAATGACATTTATGCCTTTGTTTCGTTGCCTCTGAGGGCTTATTTGCCTGAAGGTGCCAGCATGATTGCAACAGAAGTGGCTTCTCCATTTCTGACGCCATTTAAGTTGACACTTGTGGTTTCTGTTTTTCTTGGTATCCCTTTTGTGCTGCATCAGATCTGGGCTTTTATCTCTCCAGGTTTGTATCAACATGAAAAGCGTTTGGCTGTACCGTTGCTGATCTCTAGCGTATTACTGTTTTATGGTGGTGCGGCCTTTGCCTATTACGTTGTCTTCCCTCTGGTTTTCGGTTTCTTTACTAGTGTTGGCCCGGAAGGGGTAACGATTATGACGGATATTAATCGTTATCTGGATTTCGTATTGAAGATGTTCTTTGCCTTTGGTATAGCATTTGAGATTCCTGTAGCAACGGTTTTGCTGGTGGCATCAGGACTGACAACGGTTGAAGATCTCAAGAAAAAGCGCCCTTATGTCGTTGTGGGCTGCTTTGTTGTTGGTATGCTTTTAACCCCACCGGATGTGATTTCTCAATCTCTGCTGGCGTTGCCAATGTGGCTACTTTTCGAGTGTGGCATTATTTTTTCACGGTTTGCCAAGAGTTCGGCTTCTCAAAGGGAAGCTGAAAAAGAGAAAGAGCAGCAAGCTTCAGAGTGATACTGAACGGATTGGAGGAGCCGTCTTTGGGACGGCTTTTTTGTTTGTATGAATCTTTTACTGCTGGAACCTGAAGATATTGTTGGGCCCGGTCGCGCCATAGTGCGCGGGCGTCGTTTATCTCACGTTCAGGATGTTCATAAGTCTGAGCCAGGCGACACACTTCGTGTAGGTGAATTAAATGGCCTAATGGGTGAGGCTCGCATTATTCGCTTGGATAAAAGCGAGCTTGAGCTGGAATATGCAGTGACCCAAGAGTCGCCACCGGCTTTACCAGTTACGGTTTTGCTGGCGCTTCCCCGACCTAAAATGCTTAAGCGCACTTTCCAAGCGCTGGCGACTATGGGAGTGAAACGCATTGTTCTGATGAATACGTTTCGGGTGGAAAAGAGCTTCTGGCAAAGCCCCTGGCTGAGGCCGGAGGCTATTCGTGAGCAGCTGGTTTTAGGTTTGGAGCAGGGGCGGGATACAGTTCTGCCAGAAGTTATTCTTGAAAAACGTTTCAAGCCGTTTGTTGAAGATCGTTTGCCAGTGTTGTCGCAGAATATGCGTAAGCTGGTTGCTCACCCTGTGGGTGGTGAGGAATGTCCCAGAGCCATTAATGAACCTGCTATATTGGCTATCGGCCCTGAGGGCGGGTTTATTCCATATGAGGTAGAGCGTTTGGTGGAGTATGGCTTTGAATGTGTGCACCTTGGTTCGAGAATCCTGCGAGTAGAGACAGCTGTCCCTGTATTGTTGAGTCGACTCTTTTAACTCATATCTTGTGGATCTACATCGATAGACCAGCGGATTTTTCGAGTTAGTGGATCCTGTTCCATGGAAGGAAGAAGCCTGTAAAGCAAGTTGTGCAGTGGTTTTCGATTGCGAGCTTGCAGATGCAGCTGCCAGCGTATGCGCCCCTGACGTTTTTCCATGGGGGCTGGCATAGGGCCAATTATTATAACGCCTTCTGGCCCGCCTAAGTTATTGGCTTCAATAATGTCTCGGGCGATATGGGCTGAATTATTCAGAAACTCTTCTACAGGCTGAGAGTTTGGGGCTTCCGAAGAAATAAGAGCAATATGGCTAAATGGAGGAAGCCCAATCGTGCTGCGCTGGTGAATGATGTCTCGGGAGAATGCGTCATAACCTTGGTGGATCAGGGTTTGTAATTGTGGGTTCTCAGGATTTCCAGTCTGTATTAAAACCTTGCCTGGTTGATCGGCTCTTCCCGCTCTGCCTGCAACCTGGAGAATCAACTGACCGGTTTTTTCTGCACCCCGAAAATCGGCACTGAAAAAACCTGTGTCAGCATTCACTATCACTACAAGGGTAACGGCGGGGAAATGGTGCCCTTTGGCCAGCATTTGGGTGCCAACAAGAATGGCTGGGTTGCCCTTGTGAATTTTTTCAACCATTTCCTGAAAAGAGTGTTTTTTGCGCATGCTGTCTCGGTCTATGCGCATAACATCAACTTTGCCTTTCTTGGCAAAGATCTGCTCCAGAATTTCTTCAGTTCGTTCCGTACCCTGACCAACCGGACTTAACTCCGGGCTGTGGCAGTTAGGGCACTGATTTGGAATACTCTGACGATAATCACAATGGTGGCAATGCAGGTGTAAAGGGGAGCGATGTAGAGTCAGGTGAGCATCACAGTTGAGACAGTCAATCAGCCAGCCGCAATTGTCACAGGTAAGTGTGGGAGCGTAACCACGGCGATTGAGGAAAACCAGGACCTGTTGCCCTTGTTTAAGGGTATTTTGAATAGCTGCCAGGCTTTCCGGGGCAATCCCTCCCTGCAGTTGCTGGTTGCGGATATCAATAAGCTCTAAAGCTGGCGGACGGGCATTGCCTGCCCGTTGCTGAAGTTGCAGGTAACGAAATTTATGGGTCTGGCTATTGTGAAGGGTTTCGAGGCTGGGAGTAGCCGAACCCAGAACTACGGGGATGTTTTCAAGTCTTCCCCGGTAAAGGGCTAAATCACGGGAAGAGTAACGGACGCTGTCCTGCTGCTTATAAGAAAGGTCATGCTCCTCATCGATAATAATAATGCCAGGGTGGAGTAATGGCGTAAAAATACCTGAACGGGTGGCTATCACAATGCCGGCCTCACCGCGGCGAGCTGCGAGCCAGCCATTCAAGCGTTCTCTGTCCGTCAGGCCTGAGTGAAGCACGGCAATTGGAACATTAAAGCGCTCACGGAACCTGGCCATTGTTTGTGGTGTCAGGCCGATTTCGGGAACTAATACCAATGCCTGCTGTTTGTTGGCAAGGGCATGAGCGATGGCCTGAAGGTAAACCTCGGTTTTACCGCTGCCTGTTACACCGTGCAGTAGAGTCGCGCTGAATTGATGCATTTCGCAGGTTATGGATTCGAGGGCGCGTTCCTGCTCATTGTTCAGAACCAGCGGGGAGGATTTCAGCAAAGGCTCATGCTGGTAGAAAAGCTGAAACTCGGGAGCCTTCTCGATCGCTTCAATAAGCCCCCGGTTTGCCAGGTTTTTGAGTAGTGTACGATCAAAGCCCATACTGCGCAGAGCCTCGGAAGAAATACCGTCCTGATGTTGTTTTATCAGGTTCCAGGCTTCCTGTTGGCGTGGAGCCCTGGCTCGTGATAAAGCTGTTTCTGCCTGCGTATCAAGGTTGAGGGCTGGCTGCCAGAATTCGTGGACTTCTCTACTTAAGTCATAGCCCTGACGCAGCAAGGCGGGCAGTGCCTGGCTGAAGGTATCCCCAATGGAGTGGTGATAATAATCTGCCGACCAATTGACCAGCTTGATTAATGCTTCTGAGAAAATGGGATTGGAATCAAGGATCTCACTGGCAGGGCGTAATTTGTTATCCGGCACTTCGGATTCTGTTTCCAGGCTGATCAATATGCCGACAATTTCCCGGTTGCGGAAAGGAACTCTTACCCGTACCCCAGGCGTCAGCGAACCGGTATGGATGTTGTGTGGCGGAAGGTAATCAAACAGGCGGCGCAGATTAACCGGGAGTGCGAGGCGTAAAATTCCGCTGGAGTTCGCAGACATAAACAATTGTGCGCTGAATAAAAAGGCTAGCTTATCAGATACTTTCGTCCTGTGTCTGATTGGCGAGCTTGTTACAAAAGCCTGTGTTGGCAGGAATAGTGGTTAACAACGGTTGAGTTGTTGTTTCCCTGCTTTGCTCTGGGAATCGGGTCTGCTAATATTCGCGATCTTCTGTCAGGAGTTTATTGCTCCTGATTAACAGCATGCGGTGCCAGAGGCTGGCGGGGCTAGAATGTATAGATTCCCGGGCGCTGGTGGCGGCGTGCAGATAAGCTAGAGGCTGAGCCCAATGAAACAGGATATCCATCCTAAGTACGAAGAAATCACTGCTACCTGCAGCTGCGGTAACGTGATCAAGGTTAAATCTACTCTGTGCAAGGATATCGGCCTGGACGTATGCGCCAAGTGCCACCCATTCTACACTGGCACTCAGAAGGTTATGGACGCTGGCGGTCGTATCGAACGCTTCAACAAGCGTTTCGGGGCACTCAGCACCAAGCGTTGAGAAGAATAAAAGAGGCACCTTTTCAGGTGCCTCTTTTGATTTCATGCTTTGATCTGTTTTTTTATTGCAATTTTACGATCAGGGTTAGGTGAATAAATATTCTGGTGTCTCTGTTGTTTTCTTCAGGTCACTTTCTTTTTTAGCCGGTTACGCTTTTCATTTCCTCCAAGTTTTTGTCTGACTGCATTATCAAAGCCGTAATTCAGCAGGAAAATGGTCGTTATAAGTACTTATTGTAATTTGGTTGGCTGTCGTCTGTTGAGCGTGTTCACCCTTTCCGATATTCTCATGCCTCCCGGCAGGCAATAAAAAACTGGAAGAAATAAAATGGCTGAGGACATGAAGCAAGCTGCTCTCGATTATCACGCAAATCCGAGACCTGGCAAGATCAGTGTTGAGTTGACCAAACCAGCTGTGACTGCCCGTGATCTTTCTTTGGCGTATAGCCCAGGTGTTGCTGAGCCGGTGCGCGAAATCGCACGTGATGCTGAGCTGGCTTATAAATATACGGCAAAGGGTAACCTTGTTGCTGTAATCAGTAACGGTTCTGCCATTCTGGGGCTTGGTAATCTCGGTCCTCTGGCCAGTAAGCCGGTAATGGAAGGCAAGTCTCTTCTGTTCAAGCGTTTTGCTGGTGTTGACTCCATTGATCTGGAAGTTGAATCCGAAAGCCCACAGGCGTTTATCGATACCGTTAAGCGTATTGCTGTCACTTTTGGTGGTATTAATCTGGAAGATATCAAGGCTCCTGAGTGTTTTGAAATTGAGCGCGCCCTGATTGATCTGTGTGACATTCCAGTATTTCACGATGATCAGCACGGTACAGCTATCGTGACTGTAGCGGGTATGCTGAACGCTCTTGAGTTGGCTGGTAAAGAAGTTGACCAGGCGCGTATGGTTTGTCTGGGTGCTGGCGCTGCTGCTATCTCCTGCACCAAGCTGCTAATCAGCTGTGGTATGAAGCCAGAAAATATTTTGATGTTGGACAGTAAGGGTGTTATTCAATCTGAGCGTACTGACCTGAACCAGTACAAAGCAGCATTCGCTGTAGAATCAGACTGTCGTACACTGGATGATGCTATTGAGAACGCCGATGTGTTCCTTGGCCTGTCAGGTCCTAACCTGTTGTCTCCAGAGCAGCTGAGCCGTATGGCTAAGAACCCTGTAGTTTTTGCCTGCTCCAACCCTGATCCAGAAATCAAGCCTGAGAAAGCTGTTGAAGCTCGCCCAGATGTTATTATGGCGACCGGGCGTTCTGACTACCCGAACCAGGTAAATAACGTTCTTGGCTTCCCGTTCATCTTCCGTGGTGCACTGGATGTTCGTGCCAGCAAGATCAATGAAGAAATGAAGGTTGCTGCGGCCTACGCACTGAAAGAGCTGGCTAAGGAACCTGTGCCTCAGGACGTTCTGGATGCTTACGGCTTGGACTCTCTGGAGTTTGGTCGTGACTACATCATTCCTAAGCCAATGGATGCTCGCCTGTTAGGCGCTGTATCTGCCGCAGTTGCCAAGGCTGCCGTTGATACTGGCGTTGCCCGTGCGGAGTACCCAGCGCACTATCCTATGAAGTCTATGGATGATATCGCTTACTGATACCTTTCCTGGCACGTTTTAGTGGCATATAAAAAACCCTGCTTTGTAAGCAGGGTTTTTTGCTGGAGCCTTTTAAGACTTTGGTTTAGAAAATGTCGCTGGGGTTAAAGCTTTCTTCTTCCCCAGATTTGCTCTCTTGTTCAATCAAATCTGCTTTCGGTGCATTTTCTGCTCGGAAAACTTCAAAAATCGCGTCTTTTTCTCCGGGGCTGGCTGGCTTTCCATTTGATGGATTGATCTTCATGGTGACCATGCCTTCCGGCTGAGGAAGGTTGGTTTCTGGAATGTTCTGTAGCGCGACTTTCATAAAGTCAATCCAGATAGGTAATGCAGCGTTAGCGCCATACTCCCAGCGACCAAGGGTCTTTGGTTGATCGAAGCCCATCCATACTGTTGTCTGCAGTTCTGGGTTGAAACCTGAGAACCAGACATCTCGCTGATCGTTGGTTGTACCGGTTTTTCCTGCAAGGTCGGAGCGCATTAATACTTTTGCGCGACGCCCTGTTCCAGACTGGATAACATCCTTCATCATGTCATACATGATGTAGTTAACTCGTTTATCCATAACCCGTTGTGCGATTCTTGGGAGCTTTTGGAACTGCTGCTCTGGTAGTGTGGTATCAGCAAACAGTGGATCATTGATACCAAGTCCGGCGGCATCAGGGATTGGGAAGGCTTTGGTTTTGTCCAGCTTCTCCTGTTGTTTCTCACAATCGCGACAGGCGATCAGAGGGTCTGACTCCATGACCGTCGTATCAAGACGATCAATCCGCTCAATGATGTAGGGCTCAATCTGAAAGCCTCCATTGGCAAGCACTGTGTAACCTGTCGCCAGCTCCATGGGCGTTAGCGCGGCACTACCGAGAGACAGGGAAAGGTTTTCTGGTAGTTTATCTCTTGGAAGGCCTAGCTGTTCGATAAAGTCCAGTGTGTAATTTACACCAGTACGTTGCAGGAGGCGGATGGAAACCAGATTACGTGAGCGGTACAGGCCTTTCCGGATGCGGGTAGGGCCATAGAATTTCTGGTTGTCGTTCTGTGGGCGCCAGTGGCTTTCCAGCTGATCATCATTGAACACAACAGGCGCGTCGTTTATCAGGGTGGCGGCAGTTGCGCCTTTATTGATAGCGGCAGAGTAAACAAAGGGTTTGAATGCAGAGCCAACCTGTCGGCTGGCCTGAACAACGCGGTTGTATTTGCTGTCGTAAAAATTAAAGCCACCAACAATGGCTGTAATGGCACCGTCTTCTGGCTTCAGAGAGACAAGCGCTGCTTGGGCTTCAGGGATTTGGCTGAGCCTCCAGCTGCCATTGTTATCTCTGACCCGCACAAGGTTGCCGATTGCAACCACGTCTGACGGAGTGGTTGGTGCTTTCCCTTGACGGTTGACGTCTATATAAGGTTTAGCCCACTTCATCCCTTCCCAGTTCAGAATACCAATAGTGTTGTTGCGGAATAAAAGTGTGGCAGACTCATCAGTGACTTCTGTAATGATGGCTGGATGAAGTTGTCCAATAGGGCTGCTGTCTTTCAGGGTTTGCTGCCAGCTTTCTGGATCTTCCAGAGAAAGTTCAGGGCCGCGGTAGCCATGGCGTTCATCGTAGGCCTGCAAGCCTTTGTCGATGGCCATATTGGCCGCACGTTGCTGGGCGGAGTTGATGGATGTGTAAACTTCGTAGCCGTCTGTATAGGCGTTGGCTCCAAACATCTCAACGACCTGCATGCGCACCATTTCGGCGACGTAGGGGGCTTCAAGATCGATGGGCAGGCCGTGATACCTGGCTGTAACTTCTTCCTGAAGAGCCGGGTCGTATTCGGCTTGGGTGATATACCCAAGAGTGCGCATGCGATTCAGAATCCAGTTCCTGCGAATCAGTGAGCGCTCGGGGTTGGCCAGAGGGTTATAGCGGGATGGTGCTTTCGGTAAGCCTGCGATCATAGCCATTTGAGCCAAGCTCAAATCCCGAGTGGATTTTCCGTAATAAACCTGGGCGGCAGCCTCAATACCGTAAGCTCGGTTACCAAGGTAAATTTTGTTGAGGTAAAGCTCGATGATCTCGTTTTTACTCAGTTCTCGCTCAATCTCTAGAGCCAGCAGGATTTCATTGAACTTACGGGAAAATACTCTTTCGTGGCTCAGGAAAAAGTTTTTCGCCACCTGCATGGTTATAGTGCTGCCGCCAGACTGGATGCGCCCGGTGGATACTAGCTGCAGCGTGGCGCGAGCCAGACCGGCGATGTCTACACCATTGTGTGAATAGAAGCGGTCATCTTCTGCCGCAAGAAAAGCGTTAACCAGATTTTGTGGTACCTCTTCAATGTTGACAGGTGAGCGACGCTTTTCACCGAATTCGGCAATAAGGCTGTTATCCGCTGCATAAATGCGTAGCGGCGTCTGCAGGCGAACGTCTCTGAGAGTCTCAACGGGGGGGAGACCTGGGCTCAGATAAAGATAGGCGCTGCTAAAAATGAGCGCTGCGCCACAAATCGCAGCAAAACCTGACCACAGGCCAAAACGAACCACACTGACAGTTTTATTCATAAGTATTGTTAATAAATGAACCGGTTAGGGTTATCTGCACGGCCATGCCATGTCCCTGAATAGCCCATTATAAGCAAGAGTTATGGCTCTGACACAATTGCCATATATCGCAGACTGTTATTTAATGGTGCGAGAATACAACGAAAAACTATATAAAGAAGCTGAATCTTTGCGGGGCAAATATAAGTGCTAGGGCTGTTAAAGAAAAAAAACAGTGCACTGCTGGGGATTGATATTAGTTCTACTTCGGCCAAGTTACTCGAACTCAGTGTCAGTGGTAACCAATACCGAGTGGAATCTTATGCCGTAGAACCCCTGCAGCCAAACGCAGTTGTTGAAAAAAACATCAACGAACTTGAAATCGTCGGTGAGAGTGTTCGATCTCTTGTGAGCAAGTCACGTACCTCGTTGAAAAATGCCGTTGTGGCTGTAGCCGGTTCTGCGGTTATTACAAAGACGATGGAGATGGACGCTTCTCTCAGTGATGAGGAAATGGAAAGTCAGATATCCGTAGAGGCTGATCAGTATATTCCTTATCCCCTTGATGAAGTTGCACTGGATTTTGAAGTTCAGGGATTGAGTGAAAGCAATCCTGAGCGTGCTGAGGTTCTGGTTGCAGCCTGCCGTAAGGAGAATGTTGAAAGCCGGGAAGCGGCTCTCAATCTGGCGGGCTTGACGGCAAAGGTTGTTGATGTAGAAGCCTACGCTATGGAACGGGCTTATGAGTTGATCGAACCGCAGCTCGAACTGCCGGATGAAGACCCTCTGGTCGCTATTGTTGATATTGGCGCAACTATGACCACCCTCAGTGTTCTCGAGAATGGCCATACTGTTTATACCCGTGAACAGCTATTTGGTGGTCGCCAGCTGACGGATGAAATTCAGCGCCGGTATGGTATGTCTCCTGAAGAAGCCGGTTTGGCTAAGAAAACCGGCGAACTACCTGATGATTATGAGCCTGAGGTTCTGGAACCATTCAGAACTGCTGCGGTTCAACAGGTTTCAAGAAGTTTGCAGTTCTTCTATTCCTCCAGTCACTTTAACGATGTTGATTGCATTGTTATTGCCGGAGGTACGGCATCAACACCCGGTTTGGAAGGAATGATTGCCGAGAAGATCGGCACCCGGTGTGTTCTTGCTAATCCTTTTGCTCGGATGTCTGTTGCCAGCAAGGTAAATGCCAGTGCTCTGGCTAATGATGCACCGGCAATGATGATTGCCTGTGGTCTGGCTATGAGGAGTTTCGACTGATGGCAAGAATTAACCTTCTCCCCTGGCGTGAAGAGCTTCGTCAGCAGCGACAGAAAAACTTCTTGATAGCCTTGGGAATAACCGTTGCTATCGCTGTGGCGTTAATTTTTCTGCGGGATATGATGCTCAACTCAGCCATAGAGAATCAGCGTGGCAGAAGTCAGTTTATTCAGACCGAGATTTCGACCCTTGATGGCAAAATCAAGGAAATTAATGAGCTGAAGGAAAAGAAAGAAGAGCTGCTTGCCCGTATGGAGGTTATTCAAAGTCTCCAGGGTAACCGACCCGTTATTGTCCGGATGTTTGATGAGTTGGTGCGGGTACTTCCTGATGGTGTGTATTTCACCAGTCTGAGCATGACCGGAAGAACCATTAATGTTCAGGGGGTTTCTGAATCGAATAACAGAATTTCCAAACTGATGCGACAGCTTGATGAATCAAACTGGTTTGATAATCCTAACCTGACCGCCGTTAAGGCGCTTAAGGAAGGTGGGGGGAGTGGTTTTGACCTGACGTTCCAGCAGGTTACCCCGTCCCTGGATGATTCCAAGGAGAATGGCGCATGAGTTCTTTGCAGGAAACACTGGATAAAATCAATAATATCGATTTTAACGATCTTGATTTTGAAAATGTCGGCTCCTGGCCCACACCGGTTAAAGCGATTATCTGTGTAGCGGTCTTTGGCCTGGTTTTATTCCTTGGATTTAACTTTCATCTGAGTTCTTTAGGTAAGACTCTGGATAGAGAAGCCCGTAAAGAAACTGAGTTAAAGCAGGAGTTTCAGATAAAGGCTTTTCAGGCAGCTAACCTTGATTCCTATCGGGCTCAGATGACCGAGATGGAAGCCTCATTTGGTGCACTGGTTCGGCAGCTTCCCAGTGATACGGAAGTCCCAGGGTTGTTGGAAGATATTACTGAGAAAGGTCTGGGGGCCGGACTGACAATCAATACCATCACTCTCCAGCCGGAAGTAACCCACGAGTTTTATATTGAGTTGCCCATCAGCATTAACGTGCAGGGCAACTATCACGATCTCGGTAATTTTGTTAGTGGTGTAGCAGGTCTGCCACGGATTGTGACACTCCATGACTTTAAAATTACTGATGGTAAGGATGGCGGTCGCCTCAGTATGGAGATTATTGCCAGAACTTATCGCTATAACGACAAGGGAGGAGCGTAATGAATCGTATAATCCTCGCTTGTGGGTTGCTGACAACGGCGCTTTTGGCGGGCTGTGACGGTGGTGGTGATTACCAGGATTTGTCCCGTTATATGGACGAAGTGAGAGCTAAACCCAAAGGCAGTATCGAACCTCTGCCTAAGTTTAACCCTTATGAAGCCTTTACCTACGGAGCTTCCGGGGAGCGCAGTCCTTTTGATAAGCCTGTAAAAGTTGAGATTGTCCGCAAGCAGAAAGTGCAAAGTGATATCAGTCCAGATTTGGACAGAGTGAAGCAGTTTCTTGAAAGTTTTTCTTTTGACAGTTTCTCAATGGTTGGCACCTTAAGTGACGACAGGGGTTTTTATGCTCTGATCTCTGCCGATGGCAATGTATATAAGGTAGAGGTGGGTGATTATCTTGGGAAAAATCATGGACGTGTGATTGGCATCACAGACGCAGAGATTCAAGTCATAGAGATTGTCCGCAGCGGGGTTGATAGCTGGGTTGAGCGGCCAAGGACTCTGGCGTTGAACGAAAGTTGACAGGTGGTTGGAATCCTGTCTACGGATCTCTAAATAACAGATACAAGTATGTGATTGGTTTCTGGAGCTGGTCACTGCAGGGAAAGAATTGAGACAATATGGGTGTGATCAAATGATGAAATCGAGCACTTTTGCAAAGTGGGCGAGTTGCCTGGGGGGGGTGGCCGGTGTTCTGGCTGTACCAGTGCTTGCCGGGACACTGCAAAATCTTGATGTGACATCACTGCCTGGTGAGCGTGTCGAGATGAAACTGACATTTGATTCCCCTCCACCAGATGTGCGTGGTTATGCTATTGAGCAGCCTGCCCGTATTGCTCTGGATCTGCCTGAAACCACCAGTGCTATTGATAAATATAATGATGTGGGTTTTGCCAATACCCGTAGTGTGACGGTTATTGAGGCTAAAGGTCGGACCCGGATGATTGTTAATCTGGCTGAGCCGGCTGGCTATACCACCAGGGTAGAAGGCAATCACCTCTATGTTCTTGTCGGTGACTCTGCCGATGAGGTGTCTTCGTCACATGTTGCATCAGCTCCTGCTTCATCAGTTTCTTCTTCACCGGCTACGAGAGGTGTTTCTGCCGGTGTTGAAGGCGTAACAGCCATCGACTTTGAAAAAGGTGCGGATGGTGAAGGTAATATTATTATTGGCTTGTCTTCGAAAGCGGTGAAGATGGATCTGGAAGAGCAGGGGGGGCGTATTCGTTTAACTTTCCCAGGCTCCGAGCTTCCAGTGAAACTGCGTAATCGCCTTGATGTGAATGATTTTTCCACTCCGGTGCAATTTGTTGATGCCAAAATTGAAGATGGCAATGCTGTGATTGTTATTGACCCCAAGGGGGAATATGACTATTTGGCCTGGCAGACTGATGAAAATCTTACCATTAGCGTTAAAGCACTTACGCCTCAGCAGGCTGAGCAGAAGGCTCGCAAAAAGCTGGTTTACAGTGGCGATAAGCTCTCTTTGAACTTTCAGGATATTGAGGTTCGGGATGTTCTCCAGATTTTGGCAGATTTTAAAGATTTGAATCTTGTAGCCAGTGATACGGTTTCCGGTCGAGTAACTCTGCGCTTGAAGAGTGTGCCCTGGGATCAGGCTCTGGATATTGTTCTGAAGTCCAAAGGTTTGGGGCAGCGTAGAGAGAATAATGTTCTTGTGGTGGCCCCAGCAGCAGAGCTGGCAGCGCAGGAGCGTGAACTGCTTGAGTCACAACAGCAGATACGCGAACTGGCACCGCTGTTTACTGAGTTGGTACAGATTAATTATGCCGATGCCGGAGAGATTGCTGCAGTTCTTCTTGGTGGTGAAGGGAATCGTATATTATCTGAGCGTGGTAGCGTTCAAATTATAGAGCGAACCAATAGTTTGCTGGTTCAAGAGACTCAGGGGAAGCTTGACGAGATTCGTGAGCTTGTCTCAAAGGTTGATATTCCTGTTCGGCAGGTTCAAATAGAGGCTCGTATTGTTGCCGCGGATACTAACTTTCGTAAAGAATTAGGGGTCAAGTGGGGAGGCTTTATTGATGCAACCCGGGAAGGAGAGGATCAGTCTGTACTTCTCGGTGGTCAAAGTGCTCAGAGAACCATCGAAGAGGGAGATGACGATGCTAATGGAAACCCAACGCTAGAGAGAAAGTATACTTATAATCAATTATTTACTGATTTAAGTGTTTCGGGGGCTGGTTCGTCAGCTCTAGCTATCGGTTTTGCCTCAAATCGAGCTTTGATTAATTTGGAACTTTCAGCTCTAGAAAGTGATGGGGGGGGGGAAATTATTTCTCAGCCTAAGGTTATTACCTCAGATAAGCAGAAGGCTGTGATAAAGAGTGGTAAGGAAATTCCTTACCAGGAAGCCAGTTCCAGTGGTGCAACCACAGTTTCCTTTAAAGAGGCTGTATTATCCCTTGAGGTAACTCCTCAAATAACTCCGGATGGCCGGATTATTATGGAAATCAAAGTTAACAATGATGACAGTACTACGTCCACATCCACAGGTATTCCCATCATCGATACCACAGAAGTTGAGACCAAAGTATTGATTGAAGATGGTCAGACCATAGTTCTTGGTGGTATCTTCAAAAACACAACTAGTCAGGGTGTAGAAAAAGTACCTCTTTTAGGGGATCTTCCTGGTGTGGGTCGTTTGTTCCGCAAAGATACTAAGCGTGATACTAAGACCGAGACACTTATTTTTATTACACCTCGAATTCTTTCGGAGACAATGGCCTTGCGCTGACAGTGGATGTATGCAGTCACGCACTATTTATCTAATCGGGCCAATGGGTGCTGGTAAAAGCACCATTGGCCGAATGCTTTCCCGGGAGCTGAATCTACCCTTCCTTGATACTGATCAGGAGGTAGAGGAGCGCTGTGGTGCCGATATTCCCTGGATTTTCGATATGGAGGGCGAGGCCGGTTTTCGGCAGCGCGAAACCTCTGTGCTGGAAATTCTTCAGGGGGAGCCTCCTCAGATTATTGCGACAGGAGGGGGGATAGTCATGAAGGAAGAAAATCGCCGATTAATGGTGTCTGGCGGTTTTGTTGTTTTTCTTCAGACTTCTGTGGCTACCCAGATGCTACGCACCGCGAAAGATAAACGTCGTCCCTTGTTACAGCGTCCCGACCGTAAGCAGGTTTTGACTGATCTCTATAAAATCAGGGAACCGCTTTATCGCCAGACAGCTGATCTGGTGGTATGTACGGATCGAGGAAGTCCTCGACAGGTTATTCGTGAGATTGTCGAGGCTGTACAGGGTGGTTAGTATCTTGATCGACCTTCAGGCGATCTATCAGGAAGTATGCTGTGCAAACCCTTAGTGTTGATCTCGGTGATCGATCTTATCCTATTCGTATTGGTTCCGGGCTGCTCGATCGTCCGGAACTGATTATACCTCATATTAGAGGCAAGCAGGTTGCGATAGTTTCCAATACCACCGTCGCGCCTTTATATCTTGAACGTCTGCATAGTCTTCTCGAAGGTTATCAGGTAACAGATATTATTCTTCCCGATGGTGAGGAGTATAAAAATCTGGAAGTACTCAACCGGATTTATGATGGTTTGCTTCAGGATCGCCATAACCGTACAACGACTTTGATAGCCCTCGGTGGTGGCGTTGTTGGGGATATGTGTGGCTTTGCTGCTGCCAGTTACCAGCGGGGAGTGAATTTTATTCAGATTCCGACAACTCTTCTTTCCCAGGTTGATTCTTCTGTTGGTGGTAAAACTGGCGTTAATCATGCGCTGGGAAAAAATATGATTGGCGCCTTTCATCAACCCCAGTGCGTTCTTGCAGATATTAGTGTTTTCAAAACTCTGCCAGATAGAGAACTGTCTGCCGGTTTGGCAGAAGTTATTAAGTACGGCTTGATTTGTGATGAACCATTTTTTGCTTGGTTAGATGAAAACATGTCTCGCTTGGTTGGGCGGGATGATGCAGCGTTGACAGAAGCGGTTTATCGTTCCTGTGATAACAAAGCCCAGGTTGTTGCTGAGGATGAAAAAGAAGCAGGCCGTCGTGCATTGCTCAATCTTGGTCACACCTTTGGGCATGCTATAGAAACTCATCAGGGTTATGGTAGTTGGCTTCACGGTGAGGCAGTTGCTACCGGCATGGTTATGGCGGCCGCGGTGTCTGAGCATATGGGATGGGTTGATACTTCTGTTGTGGAGCGAACCGTTTCTATTTTGGAAAAGGCCAACCTTCCAGTGCATCCTCCAGAAGGTATGACACCTGATGATTTTCTTGAGTTGATGAGTGTTGATAAGAAAGTTATTGATGGTCAATTACGATTAATTCTTCTTAAGTCGATAGGCAATGCTGTTGTCACGGCAGAGGTTCCTGCTCAACTGTTACGAGAGCAGCTTGAGCTTGTTTGTCGATAAAACAACTATTGACGTTTTTTCCAAAAACTCTCTCTAAAAAACTCCACAAAGACAGACGTTTTTTATAAAAATCGGCTGTCTTTTGTGCGATTCCCTGATTGTCTCGATTGTTGCTATTTGTTAACGCCATGCTGCCCATGTACAATGAGCCGCCGCCCGGCTGGGTTAGTACCTTTGTCGGTGCCGGTTCGTCTGTTGATGACTGCTGCCAGGCAGTTTGCAGATGTTCCCGATTTGGGGGATAAGTATAAGGTGTTAGGGCAAATCAACATGGATGCTGCCGCTCGGCCAGGAGGCCTGTAGACGCCAAAATAACGATTACCAGAATGGCTGTTGAGAGATCGCCTATGAGTTCAGGTTTGTATCATCCCGGTGAGTTCAGGGACAATTGTGGTTTTGGACTCATTGCCCACACAGAAGGCAGGAAAAGTCATGACCTGCTGGAAAAAGCAATTGAAGCCCTAACCTGTATGACCCATCGTGGAGGTATTGCCGCAGACGGGCGTACCGGCGATGGTTGTGGATTATTGATCCAACTTCCCGATTCTTTCTTGCGTTCCATAGCAAAAGAAACCTTTAATATTCAACTGCCGTCCCTCTACGCCATTGGTATGGTGTTTTTGAGTCAAGACGAACGTAGAGCCAGTGAAAGTCGCCTCACTTTTGAGCAGGAGTTGAAAAGTCAGGGGCTGGATATTATTGGCTGGCGAGTAGTACCCACTAATGAAGAGTGTCTGGGGCCAATCGCTCTGGATCAGCTTCCCCGTATTGAACAGGTGTTTGTAGCTCCGGCTGGCGATAAAGACGCCCATCAGCTGGAAGCAGCGCTGTTTATGTCTCACCGTAAGACAAGCCAAAAGCTTGCTGAGGACGAAGATTTCTATATTTGCTCCCTGTCCAGCAAGGTCATCACTTATAAAGGTTTGATGATGCCTGCTGATCTGGCGAGCTTTTACCCTGATCTGGGAGACACCCGCTTTGAAACAGCGATCTGTGTTTTCCATCAGCGTTTTTCTACCAACACTATGCCCCGCTGGCCTTTGGCTCAGCCATTCCGCATGCTGGCTCATAATGGTGAAATCAACACGATTATGGGCAACCGGAACTGGTCTGTGGCACGTTCCGAGAAGTTCCAGTCTGAGCTTCTGCCAAACCTGGGTGAGATTCGCCCACTGGTTAACCGTACCGGATCTGACTCCTCCTCGTTAGATAATATGCTGGAGATATTGGTTACAGGTGGTGTGGACTTATACCGTGCTGTACGGATGTTGGTTCCACCAGCTTGGCAGAATGTTGATACCATGGATCCGAACCTGCGGGCCTTCTATGAGTACAACTCCATGCACATGGAACCATGGGATGGCCCTGCAGGTTTGGTTATCTCTGATGGTCGTTATGCTGTTTGTGCTCTTGATCGGAACGGCTTGCGCCCATCTCGCTGGGTGAAAACCAAAGATGGTTATCTGACCGTTGCCTCAGAAGTTGGCGTTTACGACTACAAGCCCGAAGATGTTGTTGCTAAAGGCCGGGTAGGTCCTGGTCAGGTGCTGGCGATTGATACCGAAACCGGTGAGTTCTTTCAGGCTAATGATATTGATCAGCAGCTTAAGAGTCGCCAGCCTTATAAACAGTGGTTGAAGAAACACGCTTGCCGTATCCAGTCCCGTTTTGTAGAGATCGATCATAAAGTTGATCCACTCTCTGCAGAATCACTGCTCAGTGAACAGAAGCGCTTTCAGGTTTCTTTTGAAGAGATGGATCAGGTTATCCGCCCACTCTCTGAGAACGGACAGGAAGCAGTCGGCTCCATGGGTGACGATACACCTATGGCAGTGCTTTCTCAGCGAGTTCGCCCTGTTTATGAATACTTCCGCCAGCAGTTTGCACAGGTAACCAATCCACCGATTGACCCTCTGCGGGAAGCCGTGGTGATGTCTCTGGAAACCTGCATGGGGCGCGAGCGCAACATGTTCGAGGAAACTCCTGAGCATGCCAAACGGGTGATTTTGAAATCCCCTGTACTGTCTACCACCAAGTTCTTGAATCTGGTGCATGGCGAGCACAAACACGATGATCTGGAAGTAGAGCGCCTTGATCTCGGCTATGAAGAGCAGGTCGGTTTAGAAGCTGCCATTGTTGCCCTTTGTGACAAAGCTGAACAGGCCATTCGTGATGGTAAGGTTTTGCTGCATCTCACGGATAAGGGGCAAAAACCGGGCTTGCTTCTTATTCATGCAGCCTTGGCTACTGGTGCTGTTCATCATCGCCTGATCAGTAAAGGTCTGCGTTCCGATGCCAATATTCTGGTTGAAACCGGAACGGCTCGTGATTCTCATCACTTTGCAGTATTGCTTGGCTTTGGTGCGACAGCTGTATATCCATGGCTGTCTTATGAAGTGATTCGGGACATGATTCAGAGTGGCACCATGATTGCCGACACTCTGATGGCCTTTAAGTCCTACCGCAAAGGAATTAGTAAAGGGTTGTTGAAAATCATGTCCAAGATGGGCATTTCAACAATCGCTTCCTACCGCGGTGCCCAGCTGTTTGAGGCTGTGGGTATCAGTCAGGATGTTGTGGATCTCTGTTTCTGCGGTGTGCTGAGTCGGATCGAAGGTGCTCGCTTCAGCGATTTCCACGAAGATCAACAGTTACTGGCGAAAGAAGCATCCCGCAAGCGCAAGCCAATGCAGCAGGGTGGCTATCTGAAGTTTGTGCACGATAGCGAATACCACGCCTTTAATCCTGATGTGGTTCAGACTCTGCAGAAAGCGGTTAAAAATGGTGATTATTCTGCATGGCGTGATTATGCGACTTTAGTCAATGAACGTCCGGTTGCGGTTATTCGTGACCTGTTTGACTTGGATAGTGATTGTCAGCCTATTCCGCTGGATCAGGTTGAGCCTGTATCCGCTATCGTCCGTCGGTTTGACTCTGCAGCGATGAGTCTTGGTGCTTTGTCCCCAGAGGCTCATGAGTCTCTGGCCCAGGCTATGAACCGTTTAGGCGGTCGTTCAAACTCTGGAGAAGGCGGTGAGGATCCTGCTCGTTTTGGCACCGATAAGGTGTCCAAAATCAAGCAGATCGCTTCTGGCCGATTTGGTGTGACACCTCATTATTTGGTAAATGCCGATGTTCTGCAGATCAAGGTGGCCCAAGGCGCGAAACCTGGGGAAGGTGGACAGTTACCGGGCGGCAAAGTTAATGATCTGATTGCGCGACTCCGTTTCTCTGTGCCGGGTGTGACGTTGATTTCACCACCTCCGCACCATGATATTTACTCTATTGAAGATTTGGCTCAGCTGATTTTCGATTTGAAACAGGTGAATCCGGAAGCGCTGGTTTCCGTGAAACTTGTGTCTGAACCCGGTGTGGGAACAATTGCTGCAGGTGTTGCCAAAGCTTATGCAGACCTGATTACTGTATCCGGATACGATGGTGGTACTGCTGCAAGCCCTCTGACGTCTATTCGTTATGCGGGTTCTCCATGGGAGCTGGGTCTGGCGGAAACTCAACAGGCGCTGCGTTCCAATGATTTACGTGGGAATGTACGGCTGCAGACAGATGGGGGGTTGAAAACCGGTCTGGATGTTATTAAAGCAGCCTTGCTTGGAGCTGAAAGTTTCGGATTTGGTACAACTCCGATGGTTGCCATGGGATGTAAATACCTCCGTATTTGCCACTTGAATAACTGTGCGACGGGCGTTGCTACGCAAGATCAACATCTTCGTGATGAGCACTTTATTGGTACCGTCGAAATGGTAACGAACTTCTTCACTTTCCTTGCTGAAGAAGTTCGTGAGTGGTTGGCCAAGCTGGGTTATCGCAGTCTGGACGAGCTTGTTGGTCGTACAGAACTGTTAAAAGTCAAAGATGGTCTGACTCCACGTCAAGCGAATTTGGATCTGTCACCTGTTCTGGGTAACAGTGCTATTCCGGCTGATAAACCGAATGCCTGTGAAGTGGATCGCAACCCGCCGTTTGATAAAGGTGAAATGGCGGAACGCATGGTGGTTGATATGCTGCCTGCAATCGAAGCGAAATCTGGTGGTGAATTTGAATACACCATTGGAAACTGTGATCGCTCCATTGGTGCGCGACTGTCCGGTGAGATTGCCAAGCGGTATGGCAATCAGGGAATGGCCGATAAGCCTATCTCCATTAACCTGAAAGGCAGTGCAGGTCAGAGCTTCGGTGTCTGGAATGCCGGTGGTCTGAACATGTATCTGGAAGGTGATGCCAACGATTACGTTGGTAAGGGCATGACTGGCGGTAAGGTCGTTATCAGGCCTCCTCAGAGTAGCGCGTTTGCTAGTGAAGACACATCCATTATTGGTAATACCTGCCTCTATGGGGCGACCGGCGGTAAGTTATTTGCTGCGGGCCGTGCCGGTGAACGTCTCGGTGTGCGTAACTCTGGTGCTCATGTTGTTGTTGAAGGCGCAGGGGATCACTGTTGTGAATATATGACTGGTGGTCTGGTCACAGTGCTGGGTTCAACTGGAGGCAACTTTGGTGCGGGCATGACTGGTGGCTTTGCTTATGTGCTCGATATGAAGCGAAATTTTGTGGATCGTTACAATCATGAACTAGTTGAAATTCACAGAATTGATTCTGAGAGCATGGAAGATCACAAAACTCATTTGCAGGGGATTATTGACGAGTTTGTTCAGGAAACCGGCAGTGAATGGGGGGAGAAGATCCTGGAGGACTTCGAGGACTATGTTGGCCTGTTCTGGCTGGTGAAGCCAAAAGCGGCAAGCCTCGACACCCTTCTGGCTGATACCAGAGGGCGGCCCGAATAAAGGGTTAATAAATGAGTCCCGACAGCCTGCCCGTGAACAGGCTGTCGCCATCCAGAGAGCGAGAAGTAAAAACAGCTCCGGATAAGGATGGAATCAGGTCGCAGAATTGATGAGGTGTGTATGGCTGAACGACTGAGTAATAATTTCCAGTTCGTGCAGGTGGATAGAAAAGATCCTGCCAAGAAAAATATTCGTGCTCGTAAGAAAGAATTTATTGAAATTTATGAGCCTTATAATGAACCGGAAGTGAAACATCAGGCACACCGTTGTCTGGAGTGCGGTAACCCGTATTGTGAATGGAAATGCCCAGTTCACAATTATATTCCTAACTGGCTGAAGCTGGTGAGTGAAGGGCAGCTGTTTGAAGCGGCGGAGTTGTCTCACCAGACCAACTCTTTGCCAGAAGTCTGTGGACGTGTATGCCCTCAGGATCGCTTATGTGAAGGTGCCTGCACACTAAACGATGGTTTTGGTGCAGTTACTATTGGTGCAACAGAAAAATATATTACCGATACGGCATTCTCTATGGGTTGGCGCCCGGATATGTCCAGTGTTGCCTGGACTGAAAAGAAGGTTGCTGTTATTGGTGCAGGGCCCGCAGGCTTGGCCTGTGCCGATGTGCTTGTGCGTAACGGTGTGAAGCCTGTTGTCTTCGATAAGAACCCGGAAATTGGCGGTCTGCTGACTTTCGGTATTCCCGAGTTCAAGCTTGAGAAGGGTGTTATGTCCCGTCGCCGTGAAATTTTCACGGAAATGGGGGTTGAATTCCGCCTTGAGATAGAAGTGGGTTCCGATATTACAATCGATGAACTGCTGGCTGATTATGACGCCGTTTTCATGGGAATGGGCACCTACACCTATATGAAGGGCGGCTTCCCTGGCGAAGATTTGCCTGGCGTTTATGATGCTCTGCCGTTTCTGATTTCTAATGTGAACAGGAATCTTGGCTTTGAGAAATCTCCAGAAGATTTCATCGACATGAAAGGTAAGAAGGTTGTGATTCTTGGTGGTGGTGATACCGCAATGGATTGTAACCGGACTTCCATCCGCCAGGGGGCAAAACAAGTTCTTTGTGCCTACCGTCGTGATGAAGCCAATATGCCTGGCTCTCGCCGAGAGGTGACGAACGCCAAAGAAGAAGGTGTGCAGTTCCTCTTTAATCGTCAGCCAGTGGAAATTGTTGGTGATGGCAAGGTGGAAGGGATAAAGGTTATCACTACTGAGCTGGGTGAGCCTGATGAAAATGGTCGTCGCCGTCCTCAACCGGTTGCGGGCAGTGAAGAGGTTCTACCGGCTGATGCGGTACTGGTAGCTTTTGGTTTTCAACCTAGTCCTGCTGATTGGTTCTCCACCAGCGATATTAAAACTGATGATTGGGGACGGGTCGTTGCGCCTGAACAGGCTGAGTTTCCATTCCAGACTTCTAATCCCAAGATCTTTGCCGGTGGCGATATGGTTCGAGGTTCTGATCTGGTGGTGACTGCGGTGTGGGAAGGGCGCCAGGCTGCGGAAGGTATTCTGGACTATCTGGATGTCTGAGAGTCTTGTGAAATAAGTGATATTTGACGCAAAAAAGAGAGCTACGGCTCTCTTTTTTTATGGGGTATTGCAGCGATTAACAGCTGGCAATTACTTCAATCTCAACCTTGGCATCCTTTGGCAGACGCGCAACTTCAACACAGCTGCGGGCTGGGAAAGGAAGGGTGAAGTACTGCTTGTATACTTCGTTGATGTCAGTGAGGTCTGACATGTCCTTAACAAAGACCATGGTTTTACGTACTTTGCTCATGCTGGAACCAGCGGCTTCCAGAATGGCTTTCACATTTTCCAAAGACTGACGAGCCTGAGCTTTAGTGTCTTCTGGCATTTCGCCAGTCTCAGGATTGATTGGCAGCTGACCGGAGGTGATGATCATGCCATTGAACTGCATAGCCTGTGAGTATGGGCCAATAGCTGCAGGTGCATCAGAAGTTTCGATTACTCTTTCCATTGTCGATAATATCTAGCGTTTAACGTTATTTGGAATGCCTACCATCAGACTCTGGCCATAAGGCTTTGATCTTTTATAACTGGAAGGCTGGCCGCAAAGAGCCTCTGCAGCCCTCAGGTCTATCTAGCTGAGATCTCTCTGAAGGCAGAAAAATTCTGGTGAGAACAAGGGCGCAGATACTAGCCATTTGCCAAGGTGGTGTTTTGATGTTGGTCAAAAAAACACCGACTAATTCAACTTGATCTAGGTATTTTAAAAAAAAGTTTAATGACGTGTTTTATTAAGATCAGCCTTACAAAGGGAAAGGTTTAGTACATTTGCAACCGTAACCTGATAGCAGCTTAAGTTCGAAGAAAGTTTGGCAGGTTTCGGTGTAAGTGCAATCTGTAATCAGTTAAAGTCGGCACGTTGGATTTTAGGGGATGCACAGTGACTAAACTCAAAAATGACACATTTCTTCGTGCACTGTTGAAGGAGTCCGTTGATTACACTCCCGTATGGATGATGCGTCAGGCAGGGCGTTACCTGCCAGAGTACCGTGAAACCCGCAGTCGAGCTGGCGACTTTCTCAGTCTCTGTAAAAATGCAGAGCTGGCCTGTGAGGTAACTCTTCAGCCTCTTGAGCGTTACCCGCTAGATGCGGCTATTTTATTTTCCGATATTTTGACCATTCCCGATGCAATGGGGCAGGGGCTCTATTTTGAAGTCGGCGAAGGGCCAAAGTTCCGCAAAATTATTAGAACTGCGGCAGATGTTGAGGCTTTGATTCAGCCGAATATGGATGACGAGCTCGATTATGTGATGAATGCTGTTCGGGTCATTCGCCATGAGCTTAATGGTCGTGTGCCATTGATTGGTTTTTCTGGCAGTCCGTGGACACTGGCTACTTATATGGTGGAAGGCGGTAGCACCAAAGATTTCCGTCATATCAAAGCCATGATGTTTGACCAGCCTGAAGTACTGCATCAGCTTCTGGGACGGTTGGCTGATTCTGTGACTGATTATTTGAACGCACAGATTCTTGCGGGCGCTCAGGCAGTACAGATTTTTGATACCTGGGGAGGTGTGCTTGGTAGTCGTGAATACCGTGAGTTCTCACTAAAATATATGGAGAGAATTACTGCCGGGTTGCTACGGGAAAATGAAGGCCGCAAAGTGCCTGTTATTTTGTTTACCAAGAATGGTGGACAATGGCTGGAAACCATGGCTGACACTGGAGCTGACGCTTTAGGTCTGGACTGGACAACAGATATTGGCGATGCACGTCGTCGTGTAGGTAATCGAGTGGCATTGCAGGGGAATATGGACCCCTGTGTTTTGTATGCATCTCCAAGACGCATTCGTGAAGAAGTTGGTCGTATTCTGGATGCGTATGGTGAGGGCAGTGGTCATGTCTTCAACCTTGGTCATGGTATTCACCAGTTTGCAGACCCTACCCATGCTGGCGCGTTTGTTGACGCTGTCCATGAGTTGTCTGCGCGTTAATCTGCTTTTTTAGTAACACGGAATGTTATATCAGGCGGAAGTTATTGCTTCCGCCTTTTTGGTAGCGAGTTGTTCATCCAGAACTTTTTTCAGACGTTTACCGCTGACTGGTTTTGTCAGAACTTTGTTAATTCTGGTGTGAGCCGCCAGGGTTGAATCAGGAAGTTGGCTCAGGCCTGTTAACATAACAATACGCAGGGATTTGAAATCCGCAGAGTCTGAAATTCTGCGGGCTAACTGTATACCACTGATGCCAGGCATCTGATGATCCAGTAATGCTATATCGAACGGGCGATTGAGGGTGGACTCAGTTCTCAACAGAGCCATGGCTTCAGTCGCATCTCTTGCCTGTTCAACCTGCAAACCTAATTTCTGAATCTGCTGGACCAGGATATTACGGCAGGTGTCGTTGTCATCAACAACGAGCGCCCGGTAACTGATCAAGTCTGTGGCTGCAACAGGTTGTTCAATATGATCTTTCGATTCATGAAGGGGAAGTTTTACCCAATAGTGGGTTCCCTGTTCGCTTCTTGAGGCTCCGCTGTTGCCCTTGAGGTAATTGATAACTTGGTTAGCAAGGGTAATTCCGTTGGAGGATTCACTGTTATTGATCTTCTCCCTGAGCTTACTTTTCAGGGATTGAGCAGCTGTGCTGTACCCTGCTCCATTGTCACTGGATTGCACCATAAATCGGATAGTCACAGAGCTTTCTGGAAATAGTTGGGAAGACGTGCTGCTGGAGGACAAAGCTGCGGTCAGTAAGAGTTCTCCCTGCTCTGTATGGTTTATCGCGTGGGTCATAAAGGTATTCAGGATTCGGCTGATTCGTGCAGTATCACCTTTGAGCAGGTTTGGAACATCGGAATCTATCCAACAGGCTAAATCCAACCCCAGTTGTTCTGCTTTATAGCTGTAGCGTTCAATGCAGTTATGAAGCAAGTCATCCAGATCAAACGTTTCTGTGGCTATGGCCAGTTCACCGCGATCTATTTTACTGACATCAACAATCTGGTTGATAAGCGTCAGTAGCTCCTGGCCTGAAAGCTGGATAGTATGCAGATAGTCTTGTTGCCTGTTGGAAAGTGGGGTACTGGCCATAAGCTCTGCCATTCCAAGAATACCATTCATAGGTGTGCGAAGTTCATGACCAAGATGGCTCCAGTCGGTTATGGAATGACTGGTTTCTTCCGGAGGGGATTCTTTGGGTGTTTGTTTCGGCGCTTCTTTAGGGTGAATAACAATTAATCCGAATATCACCATCAATGATGCAAACAGTAAAAAGCTTTCAATATCTAAGGTGTTGAATGGAAGAACCAGTGTGGATGCCAGGCTCAGGGTAATCTGAATAATGGTGAAAGGAATAAGAATAGTTAGCCACTGGCTGGCTTGCTGATGCCCTTCATAAAGCCTCGCAACGCCAATAGCTGTCAGTGTAATAGCGTTCAACGAGGCAAGAATCTGGAGGTACGGGTCAGTAAATAAACCAAGGAATATGGTCGTCAATATGGAAGCAATAATATTGACAGCCATTAACAGGGTCAGGATGCGATCAGCAAGTTTTGCTCCCTCTCTGGTTTGTAGTATTTGTCGGGCAAGTTGCAGGGCGCATACATACCCTATAAGTAGTGACGCGTGAAGAAAGGCGTAACGTTCAAGAGGAAGTGATGACCAAAGCTTAATTGGGATACCTGTCCAGGCAAGCTGAATAATAAACAGTGTGCCGGCTAGAAAGGATAATGATTTAAAAAAGCTCTTCTGGACACTATTTCGTTCCTGGATTGTTTTAACAGCGCAAAACAATAACAAAAGCAGGTTTATTCCCAGTAAGGCTCCTGTTTGTAAGAAGAATAACTGGTTGCTGATAACTGCATTATCAGGGCTTTCGAGAGACAGGTTAAGCTTTGGCTTATGCTCTGAATAGACTTTTATATAAACCGTTGTTGTTTCTCCCGCACCTGTAATAACAGGTATCTGCTTTAATTTGGGGAAAACCTTTCCCTGAAGTTGAAGCGTGTCTGCATTCAGAGTTTCATAAGACAAAGGAGAGAAATAAATTTCTGGCGAGGGGCTGTCATTAAAGCTGGTTCTTAGTACAAGTGTGGAGTTGGAGTTAGTGATATTTCGGATCACTAACCGGAGCCAAACATGGGTTTGTGCTGGAAGCACGAGTTGGGGATCATTCCATCGGGAAAAAGATGAAGAGTACTCAGAGCGTTCTAAGTCGTGAATCGTCAGGTTGCCTTTTTTGTCCAGAAAGTAATCTGGGTCTGTGATTTGCTGACTGAAATCCGTACGACTGATTGTGACTATGCCAAGGGCGGCATGGCTCCAGCTGATAAGGAAGAAGATAAGAAAAAAATAAGTTTTTTTGTTTTTATAGTGCACATTATAACCGACGTTTGTGTCCATACAATCCCGCAAACAGGTAAAGCTGTCTGCGGGATGTCATTATCGTCAGTATAACGTGAGTGGCTGTTTAGGAGCCACTGGATATAATGTTACTTACCAGATCCCCTGGCAATTGCTCTGTGTCCAATGTCTGTTCGGAAATAGCAATCGTTCCAGAAGATGCTTTCAATAGCGGTGTAAGCCTGTTTTTGTGCCTCTGCCACTGTGTCACCAAGAGCGGTAACGCACAGTACACGACCACCGTTTGTTACTACGTCACCATCTTTAAGAGATGTACCAGCCTGAAAAACTTGAGCTGGTACCGTTTGGTTCAATCCGGAAATAATATCTCCTTTGTTATAGCTTTCTGGATACCCTCCGGCGGCCATAACTACACCTAAAGCTGCGCGGGAATCCCACTCGCAGGTTTTATTTGCGAGCTCCCCTTTGGCTCCTGCAAGGCAGAGTTCAACCAGATCAGACTTCATTCGCATCAGAATGGGCTGAGTCTCGGGGTCACCAAAACGACAGTTGTACTCTAGAACCTTTGGGGTGCCGTCTGAGGCAATCATGATCCCGGCATACAGGAAGCCAACATACTGATAGCCTTCTTCGGCCATACCCTGAACGGTTGGATAAATAACCTCGTCCATAATCCGGGAATGCATGGCAGGTGTAACAACAGGTGCTGGGGAGTAAGCTCCCATACCTCCTGTGTTCGGGCCAGTATCGCCATTATCTCTGGCTTTATGATCTTGGCTGGTAGCTAAAGGTAGAACATTTTTTCCATCGACCATGACGATGAAGCTAGCTTCCTCACCCTGCAGGAACTCTTCAACAACGACTCTGTGGCCGGCTTCCCCAAAGGCATTGCCTGCCAGCATATCTTCAACGGCTGCAATAGCTTCTTCTTCTGTCTGAGCAAGAATAACCCCTTTGCCAGCGGCTAATCCGTCCGCCTTAACAACAATTGGTGCACCTTGTTCACGGATATAAGCGACAGCGGGTTCAATCTCAGTAAAGTTGGCATAAGCTGCAGTGGGGATCTGGTGGCGAGCCAGGAAGTCTTTAGTAAATGCCTTGGAGCCTTCAAGCTGGGCTGAGCCCTGATCCGGGCCGAAAATAGTCAGACCTTCTTTCCGGAAGCGGTCAACTACGCCAATAACCAGCGGAGCTTCAGGTCCGACGATAGTCAATTCAATACCAGTGTCTTTGGCAAAGTCGACTAACTTCTCAACATCCGTCGCTTCAATTGCAATGTTGGAGACGCCGTTAACGAGTGCTGTACCGGCATTGCCGGGAGCTACAAACACTTCAGACGTTAACGGAGACTGCAGGGTTTTCCAGGCCAGAGCATGTTCCCGGCCACCACTACCAATAATCAGGATTTTCATAACTTCAGATCCTTTGATCTTTAGTTTTGCAAAAGCGGCGGGTGAACCACTTTTGCGCGAGCTTTTAACTTATGTCTTTAGTGACGGAAATGACGCATGCCGGTGAATACCATCGCCATGCCTGCCTCATTTGCGGCATCAATCACTTCCTGATCGCGCATAGAGCCGCCAGGTTGGATGACGGCCGTGATACCAGCGGCAGCAGCCGCATCAATACCATCCCGGAAGGGGAAGAAGGCATCTGAGGCCATAACAGAGCCACGTACTTCCAAACCTTCATCTGACGCTTTTATGCCGGCGATTCGAGCGCTGTATACACGGCTCATTTGGCCAGCGCCAACACCAATTGTTTGGTGATCTTTGCAGTAAACGATGGCATTGGATTTCACATATTTGGCTACTTTCCAGGCAAACTGCAGGTCACGCATTTCTGCATCGGTAGGCAGTCGCTCAGTGACAACTTTCAATTCTTCCGTGGAAACCCGGCCAATGTCAGCATCCTGAACCAGCAGTCCACCATTGATGCGCTTGTAATCCAGGAATGGAGTTGGTGATTCTGGCAGCTTACCGCAGGCAAGTATGCGTACATTTGGTTTGCCGCTGAGGATTTCCAGGGAGTCGTCAGGGATGCACGGCGCAATGATAACTTCTACAAACTGGCGATCCAGAATTGTACGAGCCGTTGCTGCATCCAGAGGGCGGTTAAAAGCAATAATACCCCCAAAAGCGGATGTTGGGTCAGTGGCATATGCGCGGGAGTAAGCTTCGTGAATATCCGTGCCAATAGCAACACCGCAGGGGTTTGCATGTTTAACAATGACACAGGCAGGCTGCTCAAAGCTTTTCACGCATTCAAGGGCTGCGTCTGTATCAGCAATATTGTTATAAGAGAGGGCTTTCCCCTGTAATACATCCGCGCCGGCTACGCAGGCTTCGGAGGGTTCACGTTCAACAAAGAGAGCGGCTTTCTGGTGAGAGTTCTCCCCATAGCGCATCTCAGAAGATTTGATGAACTGGGTGTTAAATGTCCGGGGGAAAGTCGCTTTCTGCTCAGGTTGTTCGAAGTTTCGAAGGCCTAAATGATTGGCGATGGCTGCGTCGTAGGCTGCAGTGTGTTCAAAGGCTTCGACTGCCAGTTGAAAACGTAAGGAGTCGCTCAGGCCTCCTTTGCTTTCAAGTGTGTCTGCAATACCGTCGTAGTTATTGGTGTTAACAACGATAGCTGCATATTTGTGATTTTTGGCTGTAGCCCTGACCATGGTGGGACCACCGATATCGATGTTCTCGATAGCGTCATCCAGAGTGCATTCCGGGTTTGCTACAGTTTTTTCGAAGGGGTAGAGGTTTACAACCACCATATCGATAGGATTAATGCCGTGGGCAGCAATAATCTCATCATCCTGACCACGACGGGCAAGAATGCCACCATGAATTTTAGGGTGTAGAGTTTTCACCCTTCCATCCATCATTTCCGGAAAGCCGGTGTAGTCAGAAACGTCCGTAACCGGAATATCGTTTTCACTCAACAGGCGAAAGGTGCCGCCTGTTGACAGTATTTCAATGTCGAGAGCCGTCAGACGACGGGCAAACTCCACCACACCCTGTTTGTCAGAAACGCTGATAAGAGCTCTGCGTACAGGACGGATGCTAGGGTTGTCAGCCATTACAGTCTCGCTTTGGGTCGTTGAGCGTAGCGGGAACAGGAAAGCATTCCCTGTTCCGAATTATTTTTGCCATCCTGGCTATTTTTACTTGGCGTATGAAACAGCATCAGTCAGCTTGCTGCAACTGGTAAGCATAAAAAAACAGGCGGGAAAAGCGCCTGTTTTTGAAATTCTGCTTACAGTAAACCGAATTGCTTGAGTTTTTTTCTGAGAGTTCCCCTGTTCAGACCCAACATTACCGCTGCTCGGGTCTGGTTGCCTTTAACGTGGGTCATCACACACTCCAGCAATGGAGCTTCTACTTCAGAAAGTACCATATTATAGACATTTGTGGCGTCGTGACCCTCAAGGTGGGTAAAGTAATTGTTCATAGCCTTTTCAACACTGTCTCGCAGTGTTTGGGTTTCCTGGGAAACCGGGCTGGTCAGATGCTGACCGGTAGAGCCCATCACTGTTGTTTCCTGGGCTTCAATATCAGTCACCGTCATGCCGCAAACTCCTTTCCTTCGATGATATGCGCAAAGTGTTCCCTGATTCCGGCAATTTGGGCCGAGGGTGTTTCCAACTGGTTGAATACTTTTCGGAACGGGGCCGCTCCTTCAGTTGCCTGGAGGTACCAGCCAACATGCTTGCGAGCGATACGAGTGCCCATCACGTCGCCGTAAAAGTCATGCAGGTCCTGCAGATGAGTTAACAGGGTGTTGCAGACAGTTTCGACTGAGGGTGAAGACAGGTACTCATTGTGTTCCAGATAGTGAGCAATTTCCCTGAAAATCCAGGGGCGTCCCTGAGCTGCACGACCAATCATCACAGCACTGGCGCCGGTGTGTTCGAGAACATGGCGGGCCTTATCTGGTGATGTGATATCACCATTGGCTATGACGGGAATGGATATGGCGGAGCAAATCCTGGCAATTGTGTCGTATTCCGCTTCGCCTTTATACATGCAGCTTCTGGTCCGGCCATGAACAGCCAGAGCTTGAATGCCACAGTCCTCAGCGATGCGGGCAATAGAAACACCATTACGTTTATCAGGGCTCCAACCTGTACGAATTTTGAGGGTGACCGGTATATCAACTGCTGCCACAACGGCCTGCAGTATCTCCTGAACCAGCACTTCATCTTTCATCAGGGCAGAACCAGCAGCCTTGTTACAGACTTTTTTTGCGGGGCAACCCATGTTGATATCGATGATCTGGGCTCCCATTTCTGCGTTGCGTCGAGCAGCTTCAGCCATCATGGCAGGGTCACCACCGGCAATTTGCACAGATCTGGGTTCAGGTTCGCCGGTGTGGTCCAACCGCAAACGGGATTTACGGGTGTTCCACAGGCGCACGTCACTGGTAACCATTTCAGATACAACCAGACCGGCACCCTGTTGCAGGCAAAGTCTGCGGAACGGGCGGTCGGTAACTCCAGCCATAGGAGCCAGAACGACCGGTGATTGAATCTGGTAGGAACCGATCTTTAGCAACGTGCTTACACTCAAAATTTAGGAATGCTAACTGGTTAAAAAGTAACCGTATTTGGCCGGGTATGATAACCCGTAGACTCTCCCGGATAAAGCCGGATACCACCCTGCTGACATCGATTACTAAGGGCGGTGGATATGAACGGCAAGTGAATGAGTATATCTCAATAGGTGTTAACCCAATGCATTGCTGTACAAATATCAGGCAGTCTCATGTTGACGGAATCGCCAAAAATCACAAGAACAGAGTGAGTCAATATGATCAGGTATTGATCTGGATCAGAAGTGCCAATTTTTGACCTCAGGCTTTGTTTTTATTGTGTAAATGAAAAATCTACGGATTGTGGGGGTTGTTTGGGGCTGGTGATTTTCAGGGCCAGATGAATTGGCTGCTGAACGGGCATATTTAATGCTCCAGCTGCTTCTCCAGAGAGGTATTGCTCAGGGGAAAGAGTGCGCTTTCCTAAAATATTCTGGTTTGCGTCGAGCAGAGTCATGATCAATTTAGGATATGGCTGCTCGAAGTCCGCTTCATTGGTGATAATGGCATCAATAGCCAGAGTATTTTGGTAGTTCTGGTCGGCCCGAAGGACGATATGACTGGCCTGAATTCGGGATGCATCTATCTGGTCTGGCAACTGGCAGGACAGAACCTGGCAGATGCTGGAAGCTAATGGGCGCAAAGCAGGGGTTCGGCTGATTTCAGAAAATTTTGCTGAACTGAACTGTACCAGCAATACAAGCACGGCAACAAAACAAGCCGCTGGCCAGAGCAGGTGTGCGCCAAACGACTTCTTTTCATAACTGAGGTCGAGTGGCTCGTTTTTAAGGCTGCTGAGCTTATTGGCTGCTTGCTTCGTTGTCTGTGCTTTCTCAGTGACCCCGGCTTTGCTCGCAATTGACTTATCTGGAGCTTTTTCTCTCGTGCTGTCTTCGTTTTTTTGTTTTGGAGAATCCTGCGCCTCAGGAAGAGTTGCTGACTGTTCACTGGTTTCTGGCCCATCTTCTTCCAGATCCATTTCTTCCAGCATGGCTTTTGCCCAGGCTTCATCATCCGAGGATGACTCCTGATCAGACGAAGAGTGTTCACCAAATGACTCAGACGGCTCTATGGAAAAAGCGTCATCAGAAAAATCCAATGAAGATCTGGTTGTTTGGGTTTCGAATTCTGGTGCAGGACTTGTCTGAAATTGAAGACTCTCCGGAAGCTCGCTGCCAACAATGTAATGGGCAGCTTTAAAAACATGCAGGCAAGAGCCGCAACGCACGGAGCCTTTGGCGGCCATCAGGTGGCGACGGGTAATACGAAACGCGGTGCTGCATTCTGGGCAGCGTGTAATCCAGGATTCCACAGAGTCGTGATCGTGTGTCGTTGCTTGCATGTTTTGGTAATTAAAGGTGCAGCTGGCAGAAGACTTTTGTCATTCTGCCAGTTTTGACGGGTAAAAACTAACGGATGTCAGCTTTCTTGTTTGCGGACACCGTTTAAGCGCACCCAGCCATCCAGTTCTGTGACTGGGTCCATAGTAAACCATTCACTGTAGGCTGTAAGAACGTCGTCGGCTTGTTCAGCCAGAATGCCGGAAAGGGCAAGCTTTCCACCGGGAAGGGTGTGGCGGGCCAGAGTCTTGGCAAGACTGATAAGCGGGCCGGCGAGAATGTTGGCCACCATCACATCGGCTTTCACGTCAGGAGTATCTTTCGGGTAATAAACGTGCAGTTTGCCTTCTTCTATATTGTTTCGGCCTGCATTATCCCGGGAGGCTTCCAGAGCCTGTGGATCAGTATCAACACCCACAGCGTGTTTAGCACCAAGCAGCAACGCTGCAATAGCAAGGATTCCTGAACCGCAGCCGTAATCAATAACTTGCTTGCCATCCAGCTCCTGCGCATCAAGCCATTTCAGGCACAGAGCTGTGGTTGGGTGGGTACCAGTACCAAAAGCCAGACCGGGGTCGAGCATCAGGTTTACGGCTTCGGGGTGAGGGATTTCTTTCCAGCTTGGGCATACCCATAAACGCTTTCCAAACTGCATAGGGTGAAAGTGAGTCATCCATTCTCGCTCCCAGTCTTTGTCTTCCACAATTTCAATTCTGTGAGCGCTGTAACTGCCGAGGGCAACATTGTTCAACTGCACCATAACTTCTTCCATATCTGTATCAGCTGCAAACAAGCCAAACAGTCGAAGGTTGTTCCAGAGCGGTGTTGTGCCTAAGTCAGGTTCATACAGAGGCTGATCACAGCCGTCCTGATAGGTTACCGCACAGGCTCCGCATTCCAGCAGTAAATCCTCCAACTCAGAAGACTGGTCGGGGGTTGTATCGAGTTTCAGCTGAATCCAGGACATAGGCTCTTAATACGCGTGAAAGCGGTTGGGACAATTGGAGTGATTGTATGTTTGATCGGGGAGGGTAGAGAGAGACAGAACGGCTGTCAAACGACAGCCGTTCTGTATTGAAGGTGGTGTTGGGAGTTAACCTTCCAGTTTTTTGGTCAGGTAGTGAATATTGACACCACCTTCTATGAACCCGGTATCACGTACCAACTCTTGATGCAGAGGGGTGTTGGTGCGAATACCTTCAATTACCAACTCATCCAGAGCATTACGCATACGGGTCAAGGCTGTTTCTCTGTCCGGGCCCCAAGTAATCAGTTTGGCGATCATGGAGTCGTAGAATGGCGGTACGGAATATCCTTGGTACAGGTGTGAATCTACGCGAACACCATTGCCTCCAGGCATATGCAGTTGGGTCAGCTTGCCGGGAGAAGGCATAAAGGTTTTTGGGTCTTCGGCATTGATTCGGCATTCAATGGCATGGCCGTTGAATTTAATATCATCCTGGGTAACAGACAGTGTTTCGCCATTGGCAATGCGCAGTTGCTCCTTGATTATGTCAAAGCCAGAAATTTCTTCAGAAACTGGGTGTTCCACCTGAACCCGTGTATTCATTTCGATGAAGTAAAACTCACCTTCCTGATACAGGAACTCAAATGTGCCAGCGCCGCGATAACCAATTTCGATGCATGCATCGGTGCAGGCTTTATAAATGCGCTGACGTGCTTCCTCTGGAATTCCAGGTGCTGGAGCTTCCTCTATAACCTTCTGGTGGCGACGCTGTAAAGAACAGTCCCGGTCACCAAGGTGAATGGCATTGCCTTGTCCATCTGAAAGAACCTGTACTTCTACGTGGCGAGGTGTTTCCAAAAACTTCTCAAGGTAAACAACATCGTTATTGAATGCGGCACCAGCTTCTGTGCGGGTCACGCTAATAGCATTCAATAGCCCCTGTTCCCGGTGAACAGCACGCATGCCGCGACCGCCGCCGCCGCCAGAGGCTTTGATGATAACGGGATAGCCAATGTTTCTGGCAATTTTTAACGTGCGTTCATGGTCGTCTGTTAGCGGGCCGTCTGAGCCAGGTACGGTGGGAACACCCGATTTTTTCATCGCCTTGATGGCGGAAACTTTGTCTCCCATCAGACGGATTACTTCAGGTGATGGGCCAATAAAGGTGAAGCCACTGCGCTCCACCTGTTCGGCAAAATCGGCATTTTCAGCAAGAAAGCCATATCCGGGGTGAATGGCCACGGAGTCGGTGACTTCTGCTGCACTGATAATTGCCGGGATGTTCAGATAGCTGTCTGTAGCATTGTTAGGACCGATACAAACTGTTTCGTCTGCCAGTCGTACATGCATCAAATTTTCATCAGCCTTTGAGTGAACTGCAACTGTTTTAATGCCCATTTCCTTGCATGCGCGAAGGATGCGCAGGGCAATTTCACCCCGGTTGGCAATAAGAACTTTTTCCAGCATGGATGAGTACCTGCCAATCAGACGATAGTGAACAGAGGTTGGTCAAACTCAACGGGAGAGCCGTTTTCGACCAGAACCGCTTCGATAACTCCGGTCTTGTCAGCTTTGATCTGGTTCATCATTTTCATAGCTTCAACAATGCAGAGTACATCGCCTTCTTTTACTTGGCTGCCCACTTCAATGAATGCGGCGGAGTTGGGTGATGGAGAGCGATAGAAGGTGCCAACCATTGGGGAGTGAACCTGATGGCCTGTTGCTGCTGGTTCTGCGGGAGTTTCTGTTGTTGCTTCAACGGCTGGAGCGGCTGCTATAGGAGCGGGAGCTGCGGCAACAACTGTTTGCGGGGCTGGAGCAGGGTTACTGGAGTTGCGGCTGATGCGTACAGACTCTTCACCCTCGTGAATTTCTAGTTCATCGATGCCGGACTCCTCAAGGAGTTCGATTAGTTTTTTTACTTTACGGATATCCATGCTCAATTCCAGTTAGCTTTTGGCTTATAAGGAAAATGTTGCGCTCAGGAGGCGTCGAGATGTTTGATGGCAGCCTGTAAGGCGTATTCATAGCCTGCCGCTCCCAACCCACAGATAACCCCAATGGCAACATCTGAAAAATAAGAGTGATGGCGAAATGGTTCCCGGCTGTGCACATTGGAGATGTGAACTTCAATAAAAGGTAGTGAAACACCTAGGATTGCATCTCTCAGAGCAACACTTGTATGGGTAAATGCCGCCGGGTTAATGATCAGAAAGTCTATACCTTGATTGGCCGTATCGTGAACTCGTTCAATCAGTTCATACTCAGCATTACTTTGCAGGCACTGAATATGATGGCCAGCAAGCTGGGCCTGCTCAGTAAGGGTCTGATTGATATCGTTCAGAGTTGTTGATCCGTAGACACCCGGTTCGCGGGTTCCCAACAGATTCAGGTTAGGACCGTGCAATACGAGGATTGAGGCCATAAGGTAACTCTCGCTGAATTCTCGCCAATAATAGGAGCGTATTGTGCCCCATGCATAATAGCTAGTCTATATTATGCATGTTACAGCACGTTATCAGCATGTTTCCTTATTTTCCCGGCGAGATGTTCTTTGCAGATTACTGTGTGGCAGCCCTTTCCAGAAGAGAAATAAACGTTTCAGCGCCGATTTCTCCCTGTTTTGTTAAAAATTCCAGTTCCTGACCGGTTTTACTGAAGAAAAGGAAGGCTGGTGGGCCAAAGAGGCCATATTTACGCAAGATGTCCCGTTGATCGGCGGAGTTGTCAGTAAGATCGAATCTTAAAAATGAATAATTCTCTAAAGCCTTTTGTACAGAGGATTGGGTTAGCACCTCTCTTTCAAAGACTTTGCAGGAAATACACCAGTCTGCGTAAAAGTCCACAATTACAGGTTTTTTAGCAGAAGATGCCGTCAGTAAAGCTGCATTTAACTCTTGGCTCGATGTAACGGTGGTTATTGCGCTGTGAGATGCAGATATCTGACTTGCTGGAGCTGAACCAAGGGGTTTGAGTGGGTTTGTATTGCCCTGAATGCCACCAACAAACAGTGTGACTCCATAAATCAGAAGTAGAACACCAATGACCTGCCGGAAAGCCTGTGATCCTCTGCGTTGATTAAAATCGAGGGCTCCGAGATAGATAGCACTGCCTACGAGCAGGGCCCCCCACAGCAGAAGAGTAACAGGTTCTGGAATCAGTCTTTCAATCATCCAGATCGCCACACCCAGCATCAGAACACCAAATACTGCTTTGATGCCGTTCATCCATGCTCCGGCTTTGGGTAGAAGGCTTGCTCCGCCGGCCCCAACAATAAACAGTGGCGTGCCCATACCTAACCCAAGAGCAAACAAGGAAAGGCCGCCTACAACTACATCTCCGGTTCCACTGATATAAACCAAAGATCCTGCTAGTGGGGCAGACACACAGGGCGAAACCAGCAATGTAGAGAACACGCCAGCCAGTGATGCACCTATCCAGGTTCCCTGACGGCCATCCTGACTTTTTTGATCTGCGCGAGTTAGCAATGAGCGAAGCTTTTCCGGAAGTTGGAGCTCGTAGAGGCCAAACATAGAGAGAGCCAGAGCAACAAATAAAATGGCAAAGGGAATCAATAACCAGGGGGATTGCAAACGAGCCTGAAGGTTCAGGCTGGCACCGAAATATCCCATCAACATGCCAACAATGGCATAGGTGGCAGACATTGCCAGCACATAACACGCGGTTAGGAAAATATTATGGGAGCGTGATCCATTACTGTTCGCCACCATTGCTGAAACAATAGGGATCATGGGCAACACACAGGGAGTAAACGTTAAAGCTAGTCCGCCAAGAAAAAACAGTCCCAGAATATTTAACAGGCCTTGATCATTCAAAAGTGCCGAGAGGAAATCATCTTCGCCTGTTTCCTGCAAAACAGTGTTTGGCTTAACTGGCAAAGATGGTAGTTGTACAGCACTCGAGCTGGTGGAATCTTGTAAAGGAATAATATTTTGAGTGGTTGGAGGGTAGCAGAGCCCTGCATCAGCGCATCCCTGAAAGTTTACTCTTATTTCTGGGAATTCTTCGCTCGTTGTAATGGGAATGCGAACATCAATGTCTTCAGGGAAAATCTCCAAGTCCCGCTTCATAAATTTATCAAACTTGGTGAGCCCTGCCGGAAATACCGGTTTACCCAACTGGGTTCGTTCAGTATTTACGGGCTGGAAACTGAACATATGGCGATAGAGATAATGTTCAGGTGTGACGGCAAAGCGAATCACTACTGCATTCTGCTCCATCGTAGCGGACACCTGAAAAGCCTCTTCAACGGGTAAAAACTCTGATTCTGAAGGGGTCGTAGCATTGCCAAGTAGAGATTTGAAATTGACAGCGGAAGCCGGGGAGGATATTCCCAGCACAAGAAGGAAAAGGGATAAGAAGGAATATTTCAGCAATTTCTGCATTGGCTCAGTGCTCATGAAATCAGCGGCTTATTGTTGCCTTACGCCAACCATAGAGCAATGGATTCTCTGCCGGAAGCTTTTATAGAGAATTCTGGAGCTGGGGTAGAGAAATCTACCCCAGAAAGCCAATACTTACTTGGCTGCTTCAACAGATTTGATGATGGATTGGCGGGCAGCATCAGCGTCCTTCCATTCATCAATCTTCACCCACTTACCTTCTTCCAAGTCTTTGTAGTTTTCGAAGAAGTGCTCAATCTGCTGGATCAGCAGAGGGGGAAGGTCGGTGTACTCTTTAACATCGCTGTAGATTTTGGTCAGTTTGTCGTGGGGTACAGCAACAACCTTTTCATCTTGGCCGCTCTCGTCTGACATGTTCAGCATGCCTACAGGGCGACAGCGAATAACGGAACCCGGAGCCACTGGGTAAGGGGTAACAACCAGCACATCCAGAGGGTCTCCGTCATCGGCCAGAGTCTGAGGCACATAACCATAGTTGGCTGGGTAGAACATAGGCGTTGACATAAACCGGTCAACAAACAGGGAGTTGGTGTCCTTGTCTATTTCGTACTTTATAGGATCACTGTTGGCAGGAATCTCAATGACAACGTAGATATCGTTGGGGATGTCCTTGCCAGGAGAAATGCTGTCGAAGCTCATTAGGTGGAAACCCTGTTTTTGTAAGTAAGCTCGCGGATTATAAGGCTGCAAACCGAGTAGCTCCAGCTCTATTTTTCTTGCCAGTCCAGCGCTGGAGAGCTATAGCAGTAGAAGGGGTATTTGGCGCCTTGTGAGGCTTACAGGCATCTTTGTAGGAGGACGTGATTATGCGATCAATTACTGTCGAAGAATGTATGACCCGTTCAGTCGTTACCCTCCAGCCGGACATGGGCGTTGTTGAAGCTATCCGGGTATTACTGAAACACAATATTACAGCGGCTCCTGTAGTCGGAGAGGATGGTTCCCTGAACGGTATTTTATCGGAGACTGACTGTCTTCAGGGGACTTTAACAGGGAGCTATTATTCTCAGGACAGTGGGCTTGTTTCTGAGTTTATGGAGAAAAATGTTGTGACCGCTCATTGTTCCGACAGCATTATTGATGTTTATGAACGCTGTATGACCGAAAAAGCCCTGCGGGTGCCTGTTCTTAATGATGACGGCTCTATTGTCGGGATGCTAAGCCCCAAGGATCTTATGGCAACAGTTCTGGAATATTACGAAAAACCTATAAAAACAAATGGGTAGACGCTGGTTTCTTTATCAAAAAAGCCATATTTCCGGCACATTTGCACCAGATTCAATGAGTCAGAGGACTGCTCTCATCATCTAAGCTAATACTTAATTGTTGATGGGTTTCTATGCCCGGAGTTTATGCAGGGAGCGTTTATGGCGACTGGTAGCACAGACGGTGCTCGCCCTTCTTTAGGAAGAGAGCACTTAAGACATAGCGTTAGTCACCCTGACCGTAGGGCCAAGCTCGATACCAGTAGCCTTAGTGGGCGTATGGCTCGTTCGGATATTAAACCCCACACACCTGAAAGGCACTTGTCAACGAGCAGTACCTCTTCAACTGGCAGCAGTGATTCGAACCAAAGCTCACTTTCTATTGGTGACAGATCTGTTTCTTCAGCTGATCCGGATCTTGCGGCGCGTATACCAACTTCGTTATCAGCCGACATTCCATCGAGAGGAAAGATCGACACTGGGGATGGAGGAGAGATTATCTTTGAACGGGTAAATGATGGCGATCTACCTACTGTAAAAGATAAGTTGCGGGATCAGTTTCATCAGCTGGAAAAAAGCGGAAAAATTGATGGTGCCAAAAAAAGCAAAATGGAAAAGTTTTTATCAGGAGCCAGTACAGCTCTTGATTTCCTGATGCATAACAAAAAATTTCAGACCGGCATCGGCTTGGTTGGTATCGGAGCCTGCATTATTGGCGGGGCATTCTGCCCTGTACTATTGATAGGAGTTGGGCCGTTTATTCTGATTTTCGCTAACGGATTTATTGATAATCCGATGCTGACTGGCCCAGAAAGTCAGCCACCACAACCAACGCCGGATAATTCCAACAAAACTCCTGATGGAAATGATCCTTCCGGTACGAAATCAAAGCCAACTGATGGCGATGATCCAAACAATCCAAAACCGAAAAGCCCTGATGGTGCTGATGCAGCGGCAAAAGATGCGGATAAGAAGCGTCGTGAAGCAGAAGATGAGCGTAAGGCCGATGAATTAAGGCGTAAAGCCGCCCAGAAACTAAAGGCAGCCGGGTATCCCGGTCATACCCTGAAGGTGAAAGGGACAGCAGATGGGCCTGAGTTGAAAGAGGCACTCGAGCTTATGCAAAAGTCTCCGCTGAAAGAAACACCTGAACGACATACTTATCAAACTTTTGATGCGTCTGGCTACATTAACTCTCAACAGTTTACAGGTGGCACTTATAACTTCAGCCATGCTTCAGCAAATGATTTAGCAAATCTACGCGAAGCAATCGCCAGTCAAGCCAATCGTGTTTCCTTGCAATACCAGCCAGTGGAAGTTCGTGAAGAGGTAGGCCGTTTGGGTCCTGATGCTAACGATCTGAAGGCAATCAAAAATGCGCTGACGAAAGAAGTTATTAATCAGCTTTTTGAGCACGTTCGCAACCATGGTTCCATTCCCGCCAGTTCGGGAGATAAATCCAGGCACGGCTTAAACACGCAACAGTTAGTGGAAGAGGCCGCTCGAAGAATTGGTTTACCTGTAGAACCAGATTTGCCAGCAGATATAGCTAATTGCTCTTTAGTTCAAAGAATTATGGGGGGCGACCCGCACGATTATAAGCAGGCATTAGATGAATGGTGCAAGAGTATCAAAATACTTTTGCCGCAGCGCAATTAAAAATTCGGGGATAAGGAGCACAAAACGTGTCAGCCGTTCATGGACCTAAATCTGCTCAGCAGATCCGGCAAGACACTGTTCGTGAGAATGGTGGTCAGATGACTGGTCAGCAGATGATGAAAGAATCCGTCAAGATGATCAACTCTGCTGCGGGCGCTCCTATGAGCCAGGATTTTATCGATAAGGCCAGTATTGATGCGTTGATGTTGGCAGTTATGAGTGAGAAGGCTGAAATCCTTGAAGAGACATTAAGAGAACAGGTTCAGGAAGTCAGAACCAAAAATAACAAGTTGAAAGATGCCAACAAAATCATGGCTAAAGCTCGTGCTGCCAAGAAAGGTTCCAAAGAGAGTAGCAAGACTGAAATGCCTCAGGAAGTGAAAGAGTTTTTTGCTAAAAATGATATTTCCTGGGGAAGTGGCGGTGGCAAGATAGATCCGAATCAAACCCATAAGCTCAATTCTGGAGAGTGGGATCTGGCAATAGAAAACATGAAAGGCTGGACTGAGAGCCTGACAAGTTCATCCCAGTTGGATATGACTAAGCTTCAATCAACATCCGGTAAATTTAACCAAACGTTTGAAATGATGTCGCAGTTTATTTCGAAGTATTACAGAACTGGCGACAACATTATCAAGAATATTTAATGAAAGTGCTGTAAGAGCTAGGAGGGCTGGCAGTGGATACAAAAGATATGGATTGGTCACAGGAGAAGGTTGATGACCTTTTAGCTGACTATTTTAGCCGGGGTGGCACTTTCAAGGAGCTGAAAAATCTTAGTGATGAGTCCATGGAAGCGATTTACAGCGTTGCATTCAACCTGTATCAGGGCGGTCGCTACGATGAAGCCAAAAAAGTTTTTCAGTTCCTCTGTTTTTACGACCACTACAACAAAAAATATTTTCTTGGCCTTGGGGCTTGCCAGATGATGCAGCAGGATTTTGAAACGGCTGTAGAACTCTTCAGTTTTGCCAGTGCTCTGGATACTGATGATCCACGGGGTATGCTCTACATCGGAGATTGTCATATGGCAATGGGTAAACCCAAGGCCGCCAAGGTTGCTTATGAGACTGCTGCCGAATGGGCCGGAGAACAGGACGAGTATAAGGAAGAACTGATTCGTGCCAGCAACATGGCTGCGAGTGCCAGTGCCGTTATGGAAGAGGATGACTGAAGCCTATGAGTAATACAGGTGGAGTCAGTGCAAATCATGGTGCAGGAGTGCAACTTCCTCCCGGGTTGGCAGGGAAGGAAGGGAGCGTTGCAGGAAAGGCAGGCCATGCAGGAAAGTCTAAATCTGGTAAAGCGCAGGCTGCTGAGCACGTAGCTAGGGGCTTTTCAAATGATAACAGTGTGTCCCATAAAGAGGGCCGTGCGAAAGCGGAACGAGGTGCCAGAACCGAAAGGGCAGTACGATTACCTAACCCTAAAGTTGATCCCGGACGGGTTACGACTCCGGATATGCAAGCTCAAATAGCCCAGTCAATGGATACTACAGAAATGTTGTTTACCTTTGATGAACTGTTAAATCAGCTCAATGCAGAGAGTGAAGAGCTGGAAAGTGGAGAAACTGCTGGCAGTTCAACTGTCTATGGTGCGTCCCGAAAAAAGAAAGCAGGGCAGGGAGAACAGGGCAATGGTAATGACAGTGGCGGGCGCCATTCAGGAGGTCAACAGAGTACACCTGATCTTATAGCAGGGGCTGCATCAACATTGGCTCAGGGAACAGATGCCAAAACCTTAACGGCTTTGCAGGATGAAACGCTTCATACCTTTGATAAAGTTCTCGCTATTAAGAGTGCTCCACCAGAACTATTAGCTGAGCTGAAAGGAGCAACTGAGAAGCTTTCTGCGGCAATGTTAACTGGTAACGTTGAAGATATCGCTCGTATGTTATCAGAGATACAAACCAAACTTCAGGATACTCGGCTTAAGTTTGATGAGCAGGCTATTCGCACTAGTAGATTGAAGAGAAGCCAGATCCATGAGAGCCGTATTGGCAAGCTTGCCGAAGCAATGAAAAAAATGAAGGAGGCAAAGAAAAAAGTTCTTATTGGTAAGATTTTTGGAGGTATTGCTACGGCTCTAGCAGTCATCGTTGCAGCGGCCACTATAGCAACAGGTGTTGGTGCAAAAGCTGGGGTCATGCTGATTATGGCGGCTACGGTTATGGTTGCCATGACAGTTTCCCAGAACTCCGGTGATTGGATGACCAATATGGGAGGTCTGATCAAGGATGACAAGGCGCAACTGGCTATGGGAATTATGTGGGCTGTTCTCGCGGCTGCTTTATCGTTAGGTGCCGGTATGGCAGGTGGTACTGCCAAGGCCTCGAGTGATGTTGCAACAACTGCAGTCCAGCAAGGTGCAAATGCAAGTTCACAGGCAGCACAGCAGGGAGCAAATGTTGGGGCACAAGGTGCCCAGCAGGGAGCTAATGCTGCCAGCCAGTCTGCTCAGCAAGCAGCGCAACATTCTGCTACTGCAGTGCAAAATACGGCGAAGACTGTTGCTAAAACTGCTACAGATACAGCAGACGAGGCAGCAGAACAGTCAGTAAAGGTAGCCGTTAAAAGTTCTCAACAGGCCACCAAAGAAGCTGCCAAGGGTTCTGCTGATGTTGCGAAAGGAGCAGCAAAGGAAACAGCAAATCAATCAGCTGATATTGCAAAAAAAACTATGTATTACCAACGAGCTGCACACATTGCCAGATTTACTGAAGGTGGTGCTATGGCCGCAGATGGTGGTGCAACAATGCATGCTGCAAAGCTACAAGGTGAAGCTGGAGAGTATCAAGCTGATGCAACGGAAGATCTGGCCTATCTTACGAAACTCCAACTCATGATGGAAGACTGGACTGAGGCTATCCAGAGAACCCTTCAGGAAATTTCAGAAGGGCAACAAATAGCTTCAGATATGTTATCCCAAGCACAGCAAAGCAAATTTAATATAACCCGGAATATTTAACGGGCAAAGGGAATTTTTCAGGGAGTTGAAACACATGAAAATTAATCAGGGGCAGAATCCGGTTCCTCTGGAGCAGCCCAGGAATTCCGAAAGCGCCCATCAGGCTAAGGGAACTAAGGGAGCTAAAGACGCCAGAATGGGTCATCTAGCGGGTGAAAATTTGAAGGTTGGACAGCATAGTGGTGGAAAAGCTGTTCAAGGAAAGCACCAACAGGGGATACCAAAACCTGTATTGAATGCTCCAAGTGCAGATCCCAATGTTGCCAGCTTGCAGGCTGCAATGGGACATATGGATCAGCTGGTTGCTGACTCTCAGGGAGATGTTCTTGCTGGTGATATTGATGAGTTGGCAGATGCTCTGGAAGAAGCCTCTGAAGAAGGTGGCAGTGATTCTGAAGGCGGCGTTGTTATTGGTAAGAAAGGGGCGAAATCTAAACTCAAGAGAACCAACGTTTTGGCTCAAGAAGTTAAATTGAAGAACACTTCTCAGGAACAGGCCAAAGACTTTTCCAGTCAACTGAAAGAGCTCGGACGACAGGTCGCTAGAGATCCTGAACTCGCTCAAAAACTTGGTGGTTCTTTCGAAAGTATTAAAAACGCTTTGAAATCTGGAGAAATGGACGGTGCTGATCTGAAAAAAATTTTGGATGGCATGCAAGAGAAGAGCGCTAAGGCACAAGGTTCTGGGCAAAATAGCCTTATGCACCAACTGCAGACTGCTGGAAAACCTAACCACGCTCAGGCTGGTGGACTGGGACCCAATGAAGTCAGTGTAAAACAAACTGAGACTGGATTCTCAGGGCAGGTTGATGGGAAAAACTTCAAGGTTGACTCTCAGGGGAAATCGTTACAGCTACAAGTGGAAGGGAAAAATGTTGAAATTAAGGCCGGTTCTAACGGTACCCTTTCTGCAACAGCAAATGGTGCACCGCTGAATTTAGATGAAAGTGAAGTGAAAGCTTACACTGACTTTTTTGCCATCATGGCTTTATTCCATGAAATGGGAGTTGAGCAAAGGCAAATTAGCCGCCAAGGTCGAAATATGGCCAATAAGGCAGTGGTTGAGAAAATCAAGGCTCAAGCGCAGGAGCAGAGAAGTGCTGCTGCTGCAAAAATGGTTGCAGGTATGGTGAGTGGTGCGGTGAAAGTTGCATCTGGTGGACTTAATATGGCTGGTTCCATGAAGGGAATGAAAGCAGACCAGGCTGCTGGAGGAAATGGCCAGACTGGTAATATGATTGCCCAGCAATGGAGTGCTATGGGTAAGATGATTGAAGGCCTTGGTGAAGCTGGTGCCTCTACATTGCAATACAAAGCCGGCTTGCATGAAGCTGCGTCCACGGAACTTCGCGCAGAAGAGGAGCAGGCTCGTTTTGTGAAGCAAACTGAGCAAGATCAAATGCAGGTTGCACAGGAGCTATCCAGTAAGGCGAGAGATACATTTTCTCAGGTCTGGAATCAATATTTACAGACGCAACAAAACATTACCCGCAATATTTAACTGATTAGGTAGGGATAAGGTTATGCAAACAGGAGGTGTTGCCGGTTCTCAAGCACCGGGAGCAGCACTCCAGGTCGGTGGTGAAACAGCCTCCGCAAAATCTGCCGATGGTGTTCATAGCCAGCTCGGTACAGTCAGTACCGGTCCTGCCAGTGCCAGTTTCTTTGAAGAAGCTTCAATAACACTCTCTTCCCTGAGAAAGTTCAAGACCAAAGACAGTAAAGAAGGCAAAGATCTTAACAAGGAACTTGAGCGTCTTAAGAAAATTGTGCCGGATATGCCTGGTGCAGAAAAAATGGATAAGTTCCTCCAGCAAATGCAGGCCGCCAAAGATAAAGGCCAGCTTACCAGGGAGCTGATCAAACAATTTTCTGATGAATATTCCGGTGATTCTACCCATCAGTACCTGGCTCTGGAAACTCTTGCTGAGACTCTTGAAGGCAAAGATTCCGAGCTAGCAAAAGATATTCGTGAATATAACGCAGAGTTCTACGAAGAAAATAAAACTGACATTCAGGCTGGAATGAATGTTACTCAAGAACATTATGACCTCGCTGAAAAAGCAGGGCTCTCTCCCCAGCAAGCTCGGGACGATAAGCGCGAGAATGTGTTTGGCGTTCCTGACTTTGAAACAGCTACGGAAGCTTATCAATATGCGAAGGAGGGGAGTAATGATTACTCTGAAATCAATGACCGTATCCAGATTTGGAGAGAGGGACTGGCTGGAGAATTATTGGCGCTGAAGAATCCTAAAATGACCAGTGCGGTTGGATCAACTCAGCTTCTGCATATAAGAAAGCGCATGGAAGTTATCTTTGGTTTAAGAACAATTATTGACTTCAGCCAGCAGAATGAGCAGGCAACCGATAGGATGTTAGTGCGTGCAAAACTCTAAAATTCAGGAAGGCGTGCTTGTCGAAGAGGTCCTTAGGCTTTTAAACCAGCGCTGGATCTCCGCCAACGATGTTGAAGGTATTCCGACCAAGATGGGTGTACCTTCCGACGACCTCGCCGTAAAGATATTTGTTCTCAATCAGGTTCTGGAAACCTACCGGAAAATTCCTGACCAGTATTTTAAAGAAGCGGAACATCGGGAAAACATCCTCGAAGCCTGTCAGGAAGCCCTCGATGATGTGATTGAGGAGGAAGAGGAAGAGGAAGCCTTCGACGACGATGATGAGGACGACGATGACTTTGATATGGATTTCGATATTTAGGGTGCTTGGGGATGCGTGAACTTGTCGAGTCAGCTGTTCAGGATTTCAATCGTACTCTCGGTATTGGCGATCTTCCTTTTCCCAATAATGGAATTATGCAGTATGCCTTTGGACAGAGTGGTACTTTTTTCATTGAGTTGAATGATAAAGGGGTGCTGATGCACCTTTTGCGTGAAATTCCTGACCATTCACTTGATCAGTCTGGCCCCAAAGCGCTGGAGTTATGTCACTTTGATCAAAGTCGCAAGTTTGACACTCAGTGTGCTCTTAAAGATGGTAATCAGTTGGTATTTATTGCCTTTATGACTGTGGACAAATTGAGTGGCCCAGAAATTGAGAATGTGTTGCAGTATTTAATGAAATTACATGACTCTTTGGCCCCTTCATAACAATCTGCACTGAAAACCTGCTTTTCATTTCATAATGTTCCATGCTTTTGCTTCCTTTTTGCATGCAGGCATTGACTAGACTTTTGGGTAAGCCTATTCAGCTGTCGTAGACGGCACAAAGGAGTGGCAGCTATGCCAAGCCCTGGAATAAACAATGTTGGTTCTGTTACAGAAAAAGCGCTTAAAAAACAGGATCAACAACAGCTTGAGAAGCTTCTCGATAAACCGGATGACCGAGATGCCGAGAATTTTAATGCCCAGATGGAATCTGGCCTTAAGAATGAGAGCCAGACCAGCGTTCAGGGCGGCCCTGTAGAGCTTAAACAGGCACCGGAAAATCTTGGTGATCGCATCCTGAATGGGTTTCAGGGACTAAAAGAAAATATTGATAGCCGTCACCAGAAGATCGATAACATGCTGAGTTCTGACGAAGCCCTGTCTATGCAGGATATGTTTAAAACTCAGAAAGCGATGACCAACCTTATGATGACCGAAGACTTGATCGGTAAGGTGGTTGGTAAAGCGACCCAAACACTAGAAACAATGATGAAACAGCAGTAACAAAAGGCCTTAGGCCGGTTTCCTCATACGCAAGGGAAAGCGTTGTGCAGAAAATCAGGATTTTCGTGTTAAGCCTGTTTGTGTTACTGCTGTCAGGCTGTAAAGTCCAGCTCTATACCGGGCTGACAGAAAAAGAAGGCAACGATATGTTGGCCATTCTGCTGGATAATTCGATTCCGGCAGAAAAGGAGATGGATAAAGATAGCAATGTAACTTTAACCGTTGCCACTGATGATGTTTCCAGAGCTATTCGCCTACTTCGTACGAACGGACATCCCAAAGATCGGTTCTCTTCGGTCAGTGACATTTTTCCGAAAGATAGCCTGATCTCTTCTCCTACGGAGGAGAAGGCTCGCTACACCTATTCTATGTCTCAGGAGCTCTCTGCGACGCTTTCTATGATTGATGGGATACTGACTGCCAGAGTTCATGTGGTATTGCCTCAGGATCAGTCCGCCAGTGAAGTCAGTTTTCCCTCATCGGCTTCTGTCTTTATCAAATACACACCGGAGCTGGAATTGGCAGGATTTGTTCCTAAGGTGAAAACTCTGGTCGCTAACAGTATTGAAGGCTTATCCCTCGATAAAATTACAGTTTCTCTTTTCCCATCGGCTCAGGTTGCAACAAACAGAACGTTATTGCCCCAAGAGCTGGAAAGTGTTCTCTCTATAGATGTTACTCCTGAATCGTCCTCCCGCTTGTTGTTAATAATGGGAGCACTATTAAGCCTCTTCCTTATTTCGCTCGGTGGTTGTGCTGTGTTGTTCTGGTTGTGGTGGCGAGAACGCAAAAACTCTGAGTATATGGGAGACGATCAGGCTGAAGCAGATATGGTTGAGGTGGATAACGTTGAGGCCTGATTATGGATGTCAATCAGCTTGCCCCGGTTATTGAGTTTAACTTTTCCCCTGCCGGGTATATTGATGATTCATGGCTGGTAAATCTTCCCAATGCTCAGGTTATCAATGCCTTAAAAGCTGAAGGCACAGGTGTTCACTGGGCTTCCCGCCATATTTTGGAAGCTTATGCTCTTCATGGTAAGGCAGACCTTGATTTCAACCGCGCAGAAAAACAACTGGCATTAGCTAGTCGCAAACATCTCACGCCAATCGTTTTCCATGCTGGCTTAGCTCTGAATGGACCTCTTCTAAAAAACTTTGTGAAAAGGCAAGAGCGGGCAGCTGTTGAAGCTTGTCTGGGGAAAGAGAGTTACCAGTATGCGATCAAGAAAGGGCCGTTTATTGCAGGCTCTCTTCCTGAAAGTTTCAGATCTGATTTTACTATGGATTGGAATGCACCTGAGGAATTGAAAAAGCATATTTTCCGCTCTGGTGTTCGTCTTCTCGGAGCTGTATTTGCCCAGGAAAATGATGCTTTCCAAAAGCGTCTGCTGTTTAAATTCCCAATGCCAAGCAAGGATTACTTCTACGCCGGAGGGGCTGCCAGTTATTCGCAGGATGTTGTGCGTTTAGGTGGTGTGATGTTACGGAAACTGATGAAAGAGTTTATCAAATGAGTCTGAATATCATCGCTATCACCAAGCAGGATTTTAACCTTCAGCCCGGCCAGAAGGTAATAAAGGCTGCGGATTACTCTGTGATTGAGAAATCAACCACGTTGATTGATAAAGCCCGTCAGCGAGCAGACCAGATTGCTGAAGAAGCCAAGCAGGCTTTCGAACAGGAAAAAGAGCGGGGTTATCAGGAGGGATTGATGCAGAGCCGTCTGGAGCAATCTGAGCAAATGCTGAAGATGGTAGATCGTTCAATTAACTACCTTTCCGATGTAGAGGCCTCTCTGGCTGATATTTTGATGACAGCGGTGAAGAAGATTATTGATGATTATGATAATCGGGCACTGACAGTTGGTTTGATCAAAAGCGGTCTGCAGCATGTACGTAATGAACGGCAGGTTTCTGTCCGGGTTCCACCGGCTCATTTCAGTTATGTGAAAGAGAAAATTGCTGAAATCCTGTCAGGCTATAAAGGTGTTGGCATATTGAATCCGGTTTCCGATCCCCGTTTAAAAGCGGGCAGTTGTATTCTGGAAAGCAAGATCGGTGTGATTGATACCAGTATTGATATCCAGCTGGAAGCCTTGAGAAGGCGATTTTCTGAATTGACTGCTCATTCGATGGATGAGGCCAAAATGAGCGAAGAACGAGAATGGGCCAACTCTGTTGATATGCAGGGAGCTGAGGAAGAGGTTGTTAAAACAACGGAAGAGCAAGTGACATCTTCCGCCGAGAAACCAGGTAGCGATTCTTCACAGCAAAACCCCTCAGATAAAGATGCTACCTGGTTTTCATAGGGGTTAATGCAAGAAGCTCCAAAATCACATCAAGTTAACGATACGAGGTGTGATTAGAAATAAGCGAACGTTTTTTGTTTTTGATTCTGTTTTGTTGCGAAATGCGGCACCAACCACAGGCATATCTCCCAGAATGGGAATTTTATTCTGATTATTTCTGGTCTCTTCGTAGTAATAACCACCAACCAGT